>JBIKZP010000194.1:0-5178 GCA_044354655.1 Rhodoferax sp.
CCCGCAAGCCCACGTGGGGGCCGCCATTGCCCTGTTTTCCGAATTAGCGCCCGATGTCAACCTGCAACTGCACGTGGCGCCTCTCAATACCATTGAGCGCGGCGTGATTGACGGCCAGTTTCAGGTCGGCGTGATTCCCGGCCACCGCAGCTCTGACACGCTGACCTACGACCCGCTGTTCAACGAAACCATGCTGCTGTACTGCGGCGCCCAGCACCCCTGGTTTGCCGCCGATGCCAGCGCGCTGGACTGGGACGCTGTGCGCGCCCATGACTTTGCCGGTTTGGGCTACCACTCGCCCAATATGGAAATCAGCCAGCAGGTGCGTCTGCCGCGCAAGGCGACCGGCTACGACCAGGAGTCGATTGCCACCTTGATTCTGTCGGGCCGGTTTCTGGGCTTTTTGCCCGACCACTACGCCCTGGGCTTTGTGCAAGCCGGGCTGATGCGCGCCGTCAAGCCGGCGCTGTTTCGCTACGAATGCGGCTTTTTTGGCATCGTGCGGCGCTCACCGCAGCCTTCACGCGTCACCCTGGCATTTCAGAATTGCCTGCGCAAGGCCCACGCTGGCCCTGCCGAAGTTACGGCAACTTAACCCCAATCACGCATAAAAATCACGCATAAAAATTACGAATGCCAATCACGGATACATATAGCCGCGTGACCAGGGCGTCGGGTTGAGTTGCGCGCTCACGCCGGCTTTGCAGGCCAGCACCTGGTAGAGCGAAATCCAGTTTTGCGTGAACGCGTGCGCGCTACCGGCCAGGTAAATACGCCAGACCCGGTAGGTGGTCTCGTCCACCAAGGTGCGAATGGTGTCGCGGTGGTGTTCGTAGTTGTCGGCCCATAAACTCAGCGTGCGCGCATAGTGGCGGCGCAGGCATTCCACGTCCAGCGCTTCCAGGTCGGCGCTTTGCATCCCTTTCAAAGCCAGGCTGATGTGCGGCAACTCCCCATTGGGAAACACATATTTGTCGATGAAGCTGGCGGCACCCAGCGGGGTGGCGCCACTGCCTGGGTCGGTAGACGTGATGCCATGGTTGAGTACCAAGCCCCCGTCTTTGAGCAGCGAACTCACCTTGGCAAAGTAAGACGGCAGGTGCGCCAGCCCCACGTGCTCAAACATGCCAATGGAGGTGATCTTGTCAAACGCAGGCGCCTGCTCGCTCACCTGCAGGTCGCGGTAATCTTGCAAGCGAATCTCCACCTGGTCGCTCAAGCCCGCGTGCGCCACCCGCTCAAGCGCCAGCGCCTGTTGCTGCTTGGACAGCGTGACACCCACCACCTGGGCGCCATATTTTTGCGCCGCCCGTATGGCCAACGCCCCCCAGCCGCAACCAATGTCCAGCAAGCGCTCGCCGGGCTTGAGCAGGATCTTGTTCAGGATGTGGTCCAACTTGGCGCATTGCGCCTCCTCCAGCGTTTCGTTCTGCGTGGGAAAGTAGGCGCAGGAATACACCAGGTGCGGGTCCAGCCACTGGCGGTAAAAGTCGTTGGACACATCGTAGTGGTGCTCAATGGCTTGGGCATCTTGCGCTTTGTTGCGTCGCACCGTGCTGAAGATGCGTGCAAAGCGCCCCTGCATAGGCACCGACGTGTGCGCCAGTTGCGAGGCCGCTTGCACCACGTCATGCACCCGGCCCTGCACATCAAAGTGGCCGTTCACGTAGCCCTCGGCCAAGTTGTCCAGGCTGGGCGGCACAAAGTACTTCAAGGCGCGCGGTCCGGGTAGCTGCACCGTCACGCTCGGGTCGGGCCCCAGGTCGTAGTGGGTGCCGTTCCACAGGGACAGGCGCAAGGGAATGGTGCTTGTGTTGCCCAGCCCCGCCGTGACGCGCCCCAACAGTTTGTTGGCGGTGAGGTCGGTGATTGAAAAAGAACTTGCAGAACTTGAAATAGCCATCAGGATCGCTCCAGGGGAAATGAAAAGACGCATCACCCGGGGCAGAGCGGTTGATGAATCTGCATGCTAAAAAAAGTGCGCTCCGCGCTTTTGCGAAACCGCAAACGCCGTCCAATTGCGCCGCGTAATCTCCCGTCTTTCAAGGAAACGACGTGGACAAAAAACAGACCTGGAACGTGGGCTACTGGGTCTTTGCCCTGGTGCTGCTTTTTTTGCTGCAAGACCTGTGGCAAAGCGCCAACCAGATTCAAACCGTGCCCTACAGTGAGTTTGAAAAAGCCTTGGCCGAGGGCCGCATCAGCGAGATCACGCTGACAGACCGCACCATCAGCGGCCACCTGAAAGCGCCTGCCAACGGCAAAACCTTGATGGCCGCTGCCCTGGTGGAGCCGGCGCTGGCCGAGCGCTTAAACACCTACAAGGTGCCCTATACCCGTGTGGTGGAAAACACCGTGTTGCGCGATGTGCTGTCTTGGACCGTGCCGGTGCTGGTGTTCTTTGGCCTGTGGTACTTCGTCTTTCACCGCATGACCGACAAGCAAGGCATGGGTGGCTTGCTGTCCATTGGCAAGAGCCGCGCCAAAATTTATGTGCAGACCGACACCGGCGTTACCTTTGCCGACGTGGCCGGGGTGGACGAGGCCAAGCATGAGCTGGAAGAGGTGGTGGACTTTTTGAAACACCCGCGCGAGTACGGCCGCCTGGGCGCCCACATTCCCAAAGGCGTGCTGCTGGTGGGACCGCCCGGTACCGGTAAAACCTTGCTGGCCAAGGCGGTGGCGGGCGAGGCCGGGGTGCCCTTCTTCTCCATCTCGGGCAGCGAGTTTGTGGAGATGTTTGTGGGCGTGGGCGCCGCGCGTGTGCGCGACCTGTTTGAGCAGGCGCGCTTGCAGGCGCCGGCCATTATTTTTGTTGACGAGCTAGACGCTTTGGGCCGTGCCCGTGGCGCGTTTCCCGCCTTGGGCGGGCACGATGAAAAAGAGCAAACCCTCAACCAGTTGCTCTCCGAGATGGACGGCTTTGACTCCTCGGTGGGGCTGATCATTCTGTCGGCCACCAACCGGCCTGAAATCCTTGACCCGGCCCTGTTGCGTGCGGGCCGCTTTGACCGCCAGGTGCTGGTAGACCGGCCCGACCGGCAGGGGCGCGTGGATATTTTGAAAGTGCATACGCGCAAGATCACGCTGGACCCGGCGCTGCCCCTGCAAGACGTCGCCGCGCTAACGCCGGGCTTCAGCGGCGCTGACCTGGCCAACCTGGTAAACGAGGCCGCTTTGGGCGCCACCCGGCGCAAGGCGGAACAGGTGGTGATGGTCGACTTCACGGCCGCGGTGGAGCGCATCGTTGCCGGCCTGGAGCGGCGTAGCCGCGTGCTCAACCCCAAGGAGCGCCAAGCGGTGGCTTTTCATGAAATGGGCCACGCCTTGGTGGCGTTGGCGCAGCAGGGCACCGACCCGGTGCACAAAGTCTCCATCATTCCGCGCGGCATTGGTGCGCTGGGTTACACCATTCAGCGCCCCAGCGAAGACCGCTACCTGATGACGCGCCCCGAGCTGGAGCAAAAAATTGCCGTGCTATTGGGTGGGCGTGCCGCAGAGAAATTAGTGTTCAACGTGCTCTCGTCAGGCGCGGCAGACGACTTGGCCAAAGCCACCGACATCGCGCGCGACATGGTCAGCCGCTACGGCATGGACGAAGGCCTGGGCTATGTGTCGTTTGAGCCCCAGCGCCAACCGCTGCTCGACCTGCCCGACGGCTTCATGCCCCGCGCCCCCCAAGCCTCGCCCGACACCTTGCGCCGCATGGACGAGGCCATCCGCGAACTCGTCATGGCCGGCTTCACCCGCGCCACGCACATCCTGCAAACCAACCGCCCCATCCTGGAGCGCGGCGCCCAAGCCTTGCTCGCCCAGGAAACACTGGATGAGCCCGCCATTCACGCCTTGGCCGCTGGTTTGCAAACGCACACGGGGCCTTAAGCAGCGGCCATCCCAGGTGTTAGATGCCCTGGGGTTTTGCGCTTTCGCAAGTGGGTTTGGTGGCGCTTGGTTACGCTGGAAATGATTGCCATCTCTCTGGATTGCCCCATGCAAAAACCTGTGTTGACCGAGCCTATTTCAAACGGTATCTGGCGTGAGCGTTACCGTTGGGCAGAAGGCGGTCATATGCAGGAGCCTTCTATTGAGGCCAGTTGGGACCGAGTGGCCTTGGCGCTCAGCGCGCCTGAGGCGCATCACCGTGACGGCTGGCGTGAGCGCTTTCGCGCCGCTTTGGCCGACTTTCGGTTCTTGCCTGCCGGGCGCGTGCTGGCGCATGCCGGCACCGCGCACCAGCGCACCCTGCTGAACAGTTTTGTGTTGCCAGCCCCGGAAGATTCGATCCAAGGCATTTTCAACAGCTTGCGTGAGACCTTGTTGACCTTGCATGCGGGTGCGGCTGTGGGGCTTGATTTTTCAACCCTGCGCCCGGCGGGTAGCCTGGCGCTCAGCAGTGGTGGCCAAGCCAGTGGCCCGGTCTCTTTTATGCCGGTGTGGGAAATGGCCATGGCGGTGCTGGCGGCGGGCCAGTCGCAGCGCAACGCGGTGTTGGTGACCCTGCGCTGTGACCATCCTGAAGTTGAAGCCTTCATCAATGTCCAGCCACCTGACGGCGGATTGGCACAGGTCAGGCGCAGCGTGTTGCTGACGCAGGCCTTCATGCAGGCCGTGCAGGACGATGCACCGTGGCCGCTGCTGTTTCCGTTGGGCGCGCACCCGGTACCCGAGGGGGGTGAGTTGTGTGAGCGCAGCTGGTCTGGCCAACCCTTGCCGGCCCACGGTGCTTACAGCGCTGGCGCTATCAACCTGAGCCGCTTGGTGCAGCACCCGTTTGCGCAGCATCCGCATCTGGACATGGGCGGCCTGCGGGCCTTGACGGCGGTGGCCGTTCGTATGCTCGACAACGTGTATGCGCTTTCAGCCTTTGCCCTCAAGGCGCAAGAAAAAGAGGCGCATGCCACGCGCCCGCTGGCGCTGGGCGTCACCGGTGTGGCCGATATGCTGCTGATGCTGGGCTTGCGCTACGGCTCACCCGCCAGCCAGACCTTGCTGCATGAAGCCCTCTGCGCCATTCGCGACACGGCCTACCTGACCTCCATTGAACTGGCGCAGGAAAAAGCGCCGTTCCCTGCGTTTGACAAGCTGCGCTTTGTGGCCAGCCCCCACGTGCTGGATCTGTCACATGAGCTGCAAGACGGCATCGCCAAATACGGGCTGCGCAACAGCCAGTTGTTGTCG
>JBIKZP010000195.1:0-5095 GCA_044354655.1 Rhodoferax sp.
GGACCAGCAGGTGCAGCTCGATGTGGTGGGCAGCTGGCAGCTGACGCCCGCCTCCGAGCTGAGTTTGTTTGCCAGTGGCGGTGTCTCGCGCTTGTCGTATGGCGGCTTGTCGGCAACCACGACCCAGAACGGCTGCAACTACCAACTTCAGTTCACGGGCAATTCTATTTACGGCAGTCTTGCCCAGCCCTGTAGCGGCTCTTCAGGGGTCATAGAACAGTTCTTTGACAGCAGTGGCGACTACGGCGTCGATGTAGCCAAAGAGATTGCCTGGCGCGGCAAGTTCATTCAACTTGGGGTGAATGGCAACTGGCGCAACGGCCCCTGGAAGCTGGCGGCCGGATACCACTTGCATGTCATTTCACGCTCGGATGTGGACCAAATACTCAGAGCCCGTAACAAAACGCCTTACACCAGCAACAAGGCGCTGGTGCTTCAGGCGAATTACCGTTTCAACAACACCTTCAGCACCTTTGCCCAAGCCCAGTACAACACCAATTTGTTTTTCAATGACCTGCCGGTCACTTACAACAGCAGTACGTCAGAGCGTTTTTCGCGAAGTTACTCGCTCTACACCGTGGGTGTACGGGCCGACTTTTAAAGCCTCAGTCCGTGGCAGGCTGCGTGTATTATCAAAAGCGTCATGATCCTTGCAAAGCTTTATTCAATGCCTACCTCGCGAAATTCCTTCCACCGCAGAATCCAACGCGGCTTCACCCTGATCGAGCTCATGGTGGTGCTGCTCATCATTGGTGTGCTGGCGGCCTTGATCGTGCCCAATGTGCTGGACCGGGCAGATGATGCGCGCGGTACAGCGGCCAAGACCGATGTCAGCAACCTGATGCAGGCGCTCAAGCTCTACAAGCTGGACAACCAGCGCTACCCCAGCACCGCGCAAGGTTTGCAGGCCTTGCGCGCCAAACCCACGGCAGACCCGGTACCGGGCAACTGGAAGCCCTACCTGGACCAGTTGCCCAACGACCCTTGGGGTCGACCCTATATTTACCTTAATCCGGGCGTCAAGGGCGAGGTCGATGTGATGTCTTTTGGCGCCGACGGCCAGACTGGCGGCGAGGGCAAAAATGCCGATGTTGGCAGCTGGCAGCCCTGAGCGCGCCTCAGGTTTCACCCTGCTGGAGTTGCTGGTGGTGTTGGCCATCGTGGCCATCGCCTCCGCTGGTGTCAGCCTGTCACTGCGTGACACCAGCCAGACCGCACTGGCGGCAGATGCGCAACGCCTGGCTGCCGCGCTTGATGCGGCCCGCGCGCGCTCACAAGTCAGCGGCGTACCGGTGCGTTTTGTGGCCGACGACCAACAAACCCGCTTTGAAGGACTGGCCCAGGCCGATGCGCCCGCCCTGGCCTGGGGCCCGAACACCCGCGTGGTGGGCTCGGTGAATCTGCTGCTGGGCCCCGAGCCGGTGATTGACCCGCAGCAACTGCAACTTCAATCCATCAACACACCGGGCCAGCGACTGACCCTGGCCACCGATGGTGTGCGTCCGTTTGCCGTGCAAACCGCGGCGCCGTGAATTTGTCCCTATGAAAACGGCAATGCCTGCAAAGGGCTTCACGCTGATTGAGGTGCTGGTGGCGCTGGGCATTGTGGCCATTGCGCTAATGGCCGGTTTGCAGGCTACCGGCGCCTTAAGCAACCACGCGCAGCGCCAGGTGGACGTGTTGCTGGCGCAAACCTGTGCAGAAAACGAATTGATCAAGTTGCGCCTGGCCAAACAAATGCCCGGGGTGGGTGACAGCGTGGTGGACTGCCCGCAAGCGGGGCAAACGTTCACGGTGAAGCTGGTGGTGCGGCCTACGCCCAACCCGAGTTTCATGCGCGTGGAGGCGCAGGTCAGTACGCCGCAATACCCGGTACTGCAAGTGATGACGGTGTTGGGGCGTTACTGATGCGCGCCCGTTCTTGGCCTTTCGTGGCGCCGCAGCGCGGCTTCACCTTGATTGAGTTGCTGGTGGCGATCAGTCTGATGGCGGTGATGGCGGTGTTGAGCTGGCGCGGACTTGATGGCATGACCCGCTCGCAGAGCCGCTTGCAACAGCATGGCAACGAGGTGCAGGCCCTGCAGGCCGCGTTGGCGCAATGGGGCGTTGACCTGGATGCGATGGCGATTCAACCCCAAACGCCTAGCCTGGACTGGGATGGCCGGGCCCTGCGTATCGTGCGCCATGGTGTGCTGCCTGGCGAGGGGCTGCGCGTGGTGGCCTGGACGCGGCGCAATGTGGGTTTGACGAGTTCAAATGACCCAACTGGCCAGTGGCTGCGCTGGCAGTCGCCCCCGCTGACCACGCGCGTGGCCCTGCTGCAGGCCTGGCAACAGGCGGCCGACTGGGGGCAATACGTCAGTGCTGCCGACGCCCAGCGCGAGGTGCGTTTGGTGCCACTGTCACAGTGGCAAATTTTTTATTACCGGCAAGACGCCTGGAGCAACCCACTGTCGAGCGCCGGTACCCCAGCCACCACAACGACATCCACAGACGGGCAGGGCGCCCAAGCCCCGGTTCAGGGCAAGCCCGACGCCCTGCCTGACGGTATTCGGCTGGTGCTGCAATTGGCCCCGGGGCAGGCGGTGAGCGGCCAGCTCACGCGCGACTGGATTCGCCCCGGCGTGGGAGGTGGCAAATGACACGTCTGTTGAGGCACGCCAGGCCACAAAGTGGTGCGGCCATTTTGAGCGCCATGCTGACCGTCGTGCTGGTGGCCACCTTAGCGGCCAGCATGCTGTGGCAGCAATGGCGCAACGTCGAGGTGGAAGCGGCCCAGCGAACCCGAACCCAGTCTGCCTGGGTGCTGTTTGGCGCACTGGACTGGGCGCGTTTGATTTTGCGTGAAGACGCCCGCAAAGGCGGCGCCGACCACCTGGGCGAACCCTGGTCGGTGCCGCTGGCGCAAACCCGGTTGTCCACCTTTTTGTCGAACGACCGCAACGATGCCCTGGCGGCGCAGGCCGAGCAAGCCTCGTTTGTATCGGGGCAGGTGCAAGACCTGCAAGCGCGCCTCAATGTCACCAACCTGTTGCAGGAAGGCAAGATTCATTCGGCCAGTCAACTGGCCTTTGCCCGCCTCTTTGCGCAACTGAACCTGCCTGAATCGGAGTTGAATGGGTTGACCGAGCAACTGCTGGCTGCTCACGGCGCCACGCTGGCAGCCAAGCCCGATATGGCGGCCCCTTTATGGCCGCAAGAGGTGGCTCAACTCGCCTGGTTGGGCTTGTCCAACCGCAGCCTGCGGCGCTTACAGCCCTACATCACGCTGCTGCCCGAGCGCACGCCAGTCAACCTCAACACCGCCTCGGCCGAGGTGCTGTATGCCTGCGTGCCAGGCATTGAAATAGCTGACGCCCAGCGCCTGGTGCAGGCGCGCAGCCAGTCGCCCTTGACCACGTTGGAGGACGCCCGCAAAGCGCTGGGGCTCAACAAATCGCCTTTCAATGACTTGGCGCACAGCGTGGCCACGCGTTACTTTGAAGTCAGCGGCCTGTTGCAAATAGACCAGAGCACGGTCCATGAGTTGTCGCTGTTGCGCCGCGATGGGGCGGAGGTCAAAGTTTTGTCCCGTCAACGTGGTGCCAGCGGGCTGCCAGCCCAGGCAGGCGCCCTACAATGATTCGAGAGACCAGCCGCGCATGACCACCCTGATCGTTACCCCGCCAACCGACCCCACTGACCCGAACGCGTTGTGGGATTACCTGCTCTCGCCTGATGGCCAAGTGGCGGGTGAACACGCCAGTGTCAGTCTGGGTCAAGTGCCTAAGCGCAAGGCCTCAGGCGACCAGGTGGTGGCGCTGGTACCGCCAGCGCGCTTGTCCTGGCATGCGGTGCAATTGCCTGCCGGGTCTTTGAGTCAGCGTCTGTTTCAGGACCGCGCCGCACCGCGTTTGCGCGCTATTCTGGAAGGTCAGCTGGAAGACCATTTGCTGGACGACCCGGCCCAGCTTCATTTCGCGCTAGAGCCGCAAGCGCGCAACGATGCGCCGGTGTGGGTGGCCGTCTGTGACCGCACCTGGCTGCGCGCGGCTTTGCAGGCGCTGGCGCAGGCGGGCCACGTGGTAAGTCGTATCGTGCCCGAGTTCACCCCGGGTGAGCCTGCGTTGTTGCAAGTGGTGACGGCGCCTCAGGAGAGTGCTGCAGGCACGGCGCAACTGGTGGCTGCCAGCGCACAAGGTGTATCGGTCTGGCCTTTGTCGAGTGCCTCACTCGCTGCGTTGGACTGGCCACCAGAGACGCCGGTGCTGTCCGAGCCTGCGTGGGTGCAGCAGACCGAAGCACTTTTGGGGCAAGCGGTGACCCTGCAAGCCAGCACCGAGCGGCGCGTGTTGGCGCTGCAGTCGGCCTGGGACTTGGCGCAGTTTGACTTGCTCAGCTCGACCCAGCGCCGCATCTGGGCGCGCTGGCGCGATGCTGTTGCCACGCTGCTACAGGCGCCGCGTTGGCGACCTGCCCGGTTGGCTTTGTTAACCGTGGTGGTAGTCAACTTGCTGGGGCTGAATGCCTGGGCCTGGCGCGAGCAGGCACAACTGCAAGCGCAAGCAGCGGCTATCCGTCATGTATTGACCAGCAGCTTTCCGAAGGTTGTGGTGGTGGTCGATGCGCCTGTGCAAATGGCGCGTGAAGTGGCTGCCTTGCAGCAAGCCAGTGGTGCGCTGTCGCCGCGCGATCTTGAAAGTCTGCTCAGTGCCGTGGGTGCGGCCACACCCGCCCCAGCTCAGCCCAGAACATTGGACTATGCCGCGGGTGCCTTGCGTCTGCAGGGCCTGGCGCTCAATGCCGAGCAACTCAGGCTGCTCAGTGGCCAGCTCCAGCCTCTGGGTTATAGCGCCAATGCCGTGGGCGACACGCTGGGCGTGCAACCAAAGGGCACGCCATGAACCGTACGAGTTTTATGAGTTTTAGGCCGCTGTGGCAAGCCCGTTGGCGCGCCTTGTCGGGCCGTGAGCAAACCCTGCTGTTATCTGCGCTGGCTTTGCTGCTGGGCGCCATGCTCTGGTGGTTGGCCCTGGCGCCTGCCTTGAAGGTGTTGCGCACGGTGGACAGCCAGCGCGCCGCGCTTGATGCGCAGTGGCAGCAGATGCAAAGCCTG
>JBIKZP010000196.1:0-5090 GCA_044354655.1 Rhodoferax sp.
ATTGTCTTGCCCGAAGAAATGCCCGCGGCCCAAGCGGCGCTAGCAGCAGCCATCGTCCATGAAGAAGCTGCCCGTGCTCAAGCTGTGGCCGATGCGCTGGCGCGCCATGAAGCGGTGCCCCGCTTTGAAGCCGTGTCCCTGCGCCAGCGGGCACAACCTTTTCTGGACATGCTGCGCCGTTGCGAGAAAGAAAAACACCCCATCGTGTGGGGTGTTTAACTGAAGCGGCCAGCGTGCTGCCGCGAGTGGTTGGCCGGCTTAGTCGGCAAATTTACCGGACGCTTCAATCGCTGGCTTGAGCTTGGCGATTTCACCGGTAACAAAGGCTTTATGGCCTTCTGGTGAGACACGGTTGTCGTTCACCACCACAGCGCCGAGGCCTTCTTGGCGCTTGACAAACTCAGGGTCTTTCAAAGCCACTTTCAGCGCATCGTTGAGCTGCTTCAAAATAGCTGGCGGCGTGCCCTTGGGGGCGTACAGGCCGTGCCAGATGGTCAGGTTAAAGCCCTTCAAACCCATTTCATTGAGCGACGGGTAATCTTTGAGCAGCTTGTGACCGGACATGCGGTCTTTGGTGGTGACGGCAAAGGCTTTGACGCGGCCCGCTTCAATCTGCTGCGTGGTGTTGGTGGTCTGGTCGCACATCACGTCAACCTGGCCGCCAATCAGGGCGGTCATGGCAGGGGCCGTACCGCTGAAGGGGATGGTGGTCATGGCATCTTTGGCGTTGACCGCGCTTTGCCACATCAGGCCGCACAGGTGCGAGGCTGAACCCAGACCGGCGTGCGCAATGTTGAGCTTGCCGCTGTTGGCGCGAATGTAGTTTTCGAAATCGCGGTAGGTGTTGGCAGGCAGTTGAGGCTTGCCAATGAGCGTCATGGGCACGTCATTGATCATGCCCAGGTACTCAAAGTCTTCCAGCGGTTTGTATTGCAGCTTGCGGTACAAACCGGCCGTGGCGGCCATGCCAATGTGCCAGACCAGCAAGGTGTGACCATCCGGGTTGGCCTTGGCCACCTTGGTGGCGCCAATGGTGCCACCGGCGCCGTTGACGTTTTCAACCACAAAGTTGCTGCCAGGCATGGCTTTGCGCATGGACTCTGCCAAGTCGCGGGCGACCCGGTCGGTCGGCCCCCCAGCGGCAAAAGGCACCACAAAATTGACGGATTTGCTGCCAGGGTAAGTTTGCGCTTGTGCCAACAGGGCGGTGGCGGCAAGGGCCAAAACCAATAAACGTTTCATTTGAAAGTCTCCAATAGAACAAGGCTGTGAGCGTATTACCCACTTTGATAAAACGCAATGCGGAAACTACTTAGACCCGGAGCCAATTTGACCTTCTTTGACGCCCGGCAGCCTTGCAGCCCTGCGGGTTTACTTGTAGCTGCGCGCGTCTTCAATCACCTTGCCGTCATTGGGCAGACTGCCCGGGGACAGCAGTTCTACCGTGCCGCGCAGCTTGGTCACCTCCCGAATGGCCTCGCCAATTTTGCTTGCCAGCGCGTCGGGGCCGCTGCAGGTGGTCTCCACCTGCAAGGTCATGGTGTCATTGGCCATTTCGCCGGTGACCACCAGGCGCGCACGTGCCACTTCGGGAAAGCGCTTGACGATGTCCGCCA
Organism: Rhodoferax sp.; assembly: GCA_044354655.1. Lineage (GTDB taxonomy): Bacteria > Pseudomonadota > Gammaproteobacteria > Burkholderiales > Burkholderiaceae_C > Rhodoferax. Next base: position 1,617 of record JBIKZP010000196.1, read on the forward strand.
CCTGCCCGGGGTGCACAAACATGCCGCGAATCTTGGTGGTTTGGTCGGCGCGCCCCATCCAGCCCTTGATTCGGGTGTTGGTGCGCCCGCTCGGGCAGGGCCCGGCCAGCACGGCCGACAAGTCGCCCGTACCAAAGCGAATCAGTGGGTAAGCCGGGTTCAGGCTGGTCACCACCACCTCGCCCACTTCGCCCTCGGCCACCGGGTCACCGGTGCCTGGGCGCACAATTTCCACGATCACGCCTTCGTCGAGCACCAGACCCGCGCGCGCCTCGGTTTCATACGCAATCAGGCCCAGATCAGCCGTGGCATAGCACTGGTAACCGGCAATGCCGTAGGCGGTGAACCAGTCACGCAGCGAGGGCGGATAGGCCTCGCCGCCAAACATGGCCTTCTTGACGCTGGGCAAGGTCAACCCCAGTTCTTCGGCTTTTTCAACAATGATCTTCAGGAAGCTGGGGGTGCCGATGTAGCCAGCAGGCTGGAGCTCGCGCATGGCCTGCACCTGTTGCTCGGTCTGGCCGGTACCACCCGGAAAGACGGTGCACCCCATGGCATGGGCGCCGGTTTCCATCATGGAGCCGGCCGGTACAAAGTGGTAGCTGAACGAGTTGTGAATCAGCTCGCCAGAACGAAAGCCGGCGGCAAAAATAGCGCGCGCCATGCGCCAGTAATCTTTGGCTGTGCCTTCGGGTTCATAAATAGGCCCCGGGCTGGCAAACACGCGCGGCATGGCTGCGCCGAAGCCAATGCTGCTAAAGCCCCCGAACACATTGCCACCGGCTGCGCGCGCCGCTTGCTGACGTTCGTGCAACTCGGACTTGCGAATCACCGGCAACTTGGCCAGCGCCGCGCGGCTGGTGACCTCAGCCGGATTCACATCGGCCAGCAATACGGCAAACGCCGCCGAGGACTGCTTGGCATGCGCCACTTGCAGCGGCAAGGCTGCCAGCCAAGCCGCTTCGCGCTCAGCCGGCGCACGCGTTTCCAACGCATCAAAAAAATTTGTCAATTCCAATTACTCCTCAATTCAATCAACCAGCGGAGCGACACACCGTGCGCGCAGCCTGGGGTGTACGTCAAGCCAGCCAGCGCTTGCGGCGTTTGTAACTCTTCACGTCCTTGAAACTCTTGCGCTCACCGCCGCCCATGCCCAGGTAGAACTCCTTGACGTCTTCGTTGTTGGCCAGGTCGCTGGCTACGCCGTCCATCACCACGCGGCCCGACTCCATGATGTAGCCGTAGTCGGCATATTTCAGGGCCATGTTGGTGTTTTGCTCAGCCAGCAAGAAGGTGACTTTTTCCTTTTGGTTCAGGTCTTTGACGATTTCAAACACCTCCTCCACAATTTGCGGCGCCAGCCCCATGGACGGCTCGTCCAGCAACACCATGCTGGGGCTGGCCATCAGCGCGCGGCCAATGGCGCACATCTGCTGCTCACCGCCAGAGGTGTAGGCGGCTTGCGAGGTGCGGCGGGTTTTCAGGCGCGGAAAATAGTTGTAGACCTTTTCCAGATTGGCCGCCACCTCGGCTTTGCTCTTGCGCGTGAAGCCCCCGGTCAACAGGTTTTCTTCAATCGTGAGGTGGGCAAAGCAATGGCGTCCCTCCATGACCTGCACCACGCCCCGATTGACCAAGTCGGCAGGCGAAAGGTTTTCGATGCGTTCGCCACGCAGCTCGATAGAGCCCTTGGTGACTTCGCCCCGCTCGCCCTTGAGCAAGTTAGAGACCGCGCGCAGCGTGGTGGTTTTGCCGGCGCCGTTGCCGCCAAGAATGGCCACAATCTTGCCCTCGGGCACCTGGAGCGACACGCCCTTGAGCACCAAGATGACGTGGTTGTAAATAACCTCAATGCCATTGACGTTGAGAACGATGTTGTTGGAGCTCATAAATATATTTCCTTCACCAATCGGCAGCCCTGCGCGCAAGGCTGCGGGTTGGCTTGTCATGCCTGGGCCTTAGCGCCCGGCATGACAAGAAGCCATTAAGACTGGCAGTCCGCCACGGTGCGGGGTTCCATCTTCTTCTCGGCGGCGTACTTGGCCGCAGTTGACTTCACCAGGGGCTTGAGAATCTGCTCATCCGCCTGCAGCCAGTCAGAGGTGAAGTTCCACTGCTTGCCGTCCCAGGTGTGCACACGCGCCCAGTTGGAACCCATGTGGTCCACGCAGCTGGTGCTGATGGGGCGCATTACGCCCGCAAAGCCGAGGGCGTCGAGCTTTTTCTGGTCCAGCGCCAGATTCTCATAGCCCCAACGGGCCTGCTCGCTGCTCACCCATTTGCCCTTGCCAAAGCGCTCTTGTGCACGGGCCACACCTTCAACCGCCAGCATGGCGCTCATGGCACCGCGCATGTACAGCACTTGACCCACTTCTTCTTTGGGTCCGGTCCCTTGGCCTTTAGAGTGCACCATGGCCATGATGTCCTTCACCACTTTGGAGTTGGGTTCTGCACCGTGCTGCATGGTCACCGCGTTGTAGCCCTTGGCACCCTCACCCACGTCTTTCACGTCTGGCTCGGCACCCGACCACCACACGCCGTACATTTTTTCACGCGGATAACCGGTGGCTTGCGCCTCTTTGAGCGAGGTGGAATTCATCACGCCCCAACCCCACAGCATGACGTAATCAGGCTTGGACTGGCGCACTTGCAGCCAGGTGGATTTTTGATCCACACCAGGCGCGGTCACCGGCAGCAACTGGAGGTTGAAGCCATGAATGGCGGCGCGCTCTTGTAACAGGGGAATAGGCTCTTTGCCATAAGGCGAGTCGTGGTACACCAAGGCAATTTTCTTGCCCTTGAGTTTGTCCAGGCCACCTTCTTTTTTGGCAATGGTTTGCACCAGCGCGTCAGCGGCCAGCCAATAGGTGCCGGCCAAGGGGAAGTTCCACTTGAACACCATGCCGTCCTGGCTTTCGCTGCGGCCATAGCCTGCAGTGATCAGAGGAATCTTGTCGCCAGGGGCTTTTTCTGTCAGGGCAAACGTGATGCCGGTGGACAGCGGCTGGAACACGGTGGCGCCACCGTTTTTGCCTTTGAGGCGCTCGTAGCATTCGACGCCGCGCGCGGTGTCGTAGCCGGTTTCGCACTCTTCATAAATGATCTTCACGCCATTGATGCCGCCCTTGGCATTGACCAGTTTGAGGTAGTCGGAGTAGCCGTTTGCCCATGGCACGCCGTTAGGCGCATAAGGACCGGTGCGGTAAGGCAGGCCGGGGAAAAACTGCTCTTTACCACCCGCTGTTTTAGCGGCGGGAGCGGCTTTGGCAGCAGGAGCGGCCTTGGCCGGGGCTGCGGCGGTTTGGGCAAAAGCCCCGGAAGTACCCAAGGTGACCATCAGGCCGGCCAGGGCAACGTATCGAATCTTCATATGTGTCTCCTACTTGTAATGCACGCATGTGCTGGGTTGCCGAAAAAAAACTCAGTGAGGGAAAGGCCAGAGGCGCAGCTTTTGCTTGGCCACCGACCACAGCT
>JBIKZP010000197.1:0-5084 GCA_044354655.1 Rhodoferax sp.
GGCGGGCGACGCCCATCACCTGGCGCTGGAGCTGGACTACGGCTTGCCTGACGAAACAAGCAGGCCGCCCCTGCAGCCCGACCCAAACGACAACGCCGAGCGTCTGCCCAAGGCCTGTGTGCTCGACCTGGCGCAGGAGCTGGCGTTGGGTGCGGCCATGACCCCATGCCCGCCGCTACCGCGAGAACAGGTGGTGCTGTACGAGGCGCATGTCAAAGGCCTGACCCAAAGCCACCCCGAGGTGCCCAGCGCCGAGCGCGGCAGCTACGCCGGTGTGGCCAGCGCGCCCATGCTGGCGCACTACGCGCGCCTAGGCATCACCACGTTGTGCCTGTTGCCGGTGCAACAGCACCTGACCGAGGCGCACCTGCTGCACAAAGGCCTGCGCAACTACTGGGGCTACAACACGCTGAACTTCTTTGTGCCCGAGCCCACCTACGCCTGCGGCTTGTACCCCGACGTGCGCGCCGAGTTTCGTTTCATGGTGGACCAACTGCACCGCCACGGCCTGGAGGTGGTGCTCGACGTGGTCTTCAACCACAGCGCCGAGGGCGATGCCCAAGGCCCCACCCTGAGCTGGCGCGGGCTCGACAACGCCAGCTGGTACCTGCACGAGCGCGCCGGCCACCTGCTCAACTTCAGCGGCTGCGGCAACAGCCTGAACCTGGCGCAACCCTGCGCCCAGCGTCTGGTGATGGACAGCCTGCGCTGGTGGGTGCAAGCCTTTGGGGTGGACGGTTTTCGTTTTGACCTGGCCACCGCGTTGGGGCGCGACGTGCGTGCGCACCACCACTTTCATCCGCACGCCGGGCTGCTGGCCGCTATGGCGCAAGACCCGGTGCTGGCGCGTGTGCGCCTGATTGCCGAGCCCTGGGACCTGGGGCCTAACGGCTACCAGTTGGGCCACTTTCCGGTGGGTTGGCTGGAATGGAATGACCGTTTTCGCGACAGTTGCCGCGCCTGGTGGCTGGGGCACGAGACCACGCGCGGCGAGTTGGCGCGCCGCCTGAGCGGTTCCAGCGATGTGTTTCACCATAGTGGCCGCGGCCCCCAAGCCAGCGTCAACCTTGTTGCTGCGCACGACGGCATGACCCTGGCCGACCTCACCGCCTACGCCCACAAACACAACCAAGCCAATGGCGAAGACAACCGCGACGGGCACCCGCATAACTTCAGCGCCAATGCCGGCGTGGAAGGCCCCAGCAGTGATGCGGCCGTGCTGGCCTTGCGCGGCCAATGGCGCCGCGCCCTGCTGGCCACCTTGTTCTGCGCGCAAGGCACGCCGCAGTTGCTGGCGGGCGACGAGATAGGCCACAGCCAGCAAGGCAACAACAACGCCTACTGCCAAGACAACTCCCTCAGTTGGCTGAACTGGGCACAGGCCGATACGGCGCAGCGCGACTTTGTGGCCGGCCTGATTCAGCTGCGCCACCGGCACGCCGCGCTGCACCACGCGCACTGGTTCACCGGCCAGCGGCACCACCACCACAAGCCACACCAAATACATCAGACGCACCAGCCACACCAAGCGCAGCAAGCATCCGCAGAGAATGAAGCCGGTGTGGTGGACATCACCTGGCGCACGCCCGAAGGCGCAGCCTTAAGCGCCACCGACTGGGAAGACCGCCACAACCGCAGCCTGGTGTGCTTGCTTGAAGTGTGCGAGCCCGGCCTGGTGCGCGATGCCAGTGGGACCATGGTGTTGGGCCAGGCACCGACCGAGCGCTGGCTGCTGATTTTTCATGCCTCGGCTCACGCGCTGGTGTTTGTGCTGCCGCCAGGGGTGTGGCTGGCGGTGCTCGACAGCGCGGCCGCCCTGGTGCTGCAACAAGCGCACTGGCGCCAGGCGCAGCAGCACAGCGGGCAACTGTTGGTGGCGGCGCGCTCGGTCCTCGGCTTGGTGCAGCCGCTTGACCCCTTGCCGTCTGACCCTTCGGAGCCAACGCGGTGAGCACGCATCGTCCTGCCCTTGTGCCATCGCTGGGCAGCGCTGTGCTGTCGCAGCGCAGCAGCGGCGTGCTGCTGCACCTCACGTCTTTGCCCGGTCCGCACGGTTCGGGCGATCTGGGCGCCCCGGCCTACCAGTTTGTGGATTGGCTGGTGAGCGCCGGGCAAAGTTGCTGGCAAATATTGCCGCTCTCGCCGGTCGGACCGGGCTTTTCGCCGTACCACAGCCCGTCTACTTTTGCTGGCAACCCCTTGCTGGTGGACCTGGAAGAACTGCAACACTGCGGCTGGTTGCCCCCAGCGCCCGCACCCGACTTTGCACCCGACTTTGCGGCTGGTGTGTGCGACTTTGAGCGCGTGGCGCCCTACCGCCTGCAACGCCTGCGCCAGGCCTGGCAGGGTTTTGTGCAAGAAGCGTCGGTAGCCGACCGGCAGGCGCTGGACTTCTTTCGCGCCAGCCAGGCGCATTGGCTGGAAGGCTACGCGCTGTTCATGGCCTTGCAAGCGCGCCATGGCCAGCCCTGGACGCAGTGGCCCGCAGCGCTGCGCCAAGGCGATCTGGCGGCCTTGGCCGAGGCCGGGCAGCAGTGCCAGGACGCGCTGGCTTTCTACAGTTTCATTCAGTGGCGCTTCATGCTGCAATGGGCGCGGTTGCATGCGTACGCCCAGGCGCGCGGCATCGCCTTGCTGGGCGATGCCCCCATTTTTGTGGCCCACCACAGTGCCGACGTCTGGCAAAACCCCGAGCTGTTTTGTCTGGATGACCAAGGCGAGCCCACCTGGGTGGCCGGTGTGCCGCCCGACCATTACAGTGCCAGCGGCCAGCGCTGGGGCAACCCGCTGTACCGTTGGGACGTGATGGCGCAAGACGGCTTTGCCTGGTGGCGCGCACGCCTGGCGCACCTGATGAAGCAGGTCAACGTGCTGCGGTTGGACCACTTTCGCGGCTTCGAGTCGTACTGGTCCATCCCCGCCCACGAGCCCACCGCCGAGCATGGCCACTGGTGCCCCGGACCTGGCCTTAGCCTGTTTGAGGCGCTGGCCGATGAGGCGCGCCAGCAGGGCCGCAGCGACGCCTGGCCCTTGGTGGCTGAAGACCTCGGGTTCATCACACCAGCCGTCACCACGCTGCGCCAGCAACTCGGCATGGCGGGTATGCGCGTCATGCAGTTTGCCTTTGGCGACAGCGCGCACAACCCCTACCTGCCGCACAACTTTGAGGCCCATACCGTGGCCTACACCGGCACGCACGACAACGACACCAGCGTGGGCTGGTGGCAGCAACTGCCTGAACCGCAGCGCGCGCGGGTGCGTGCTTACCTCGGGCCGCAGGTGGACTCAGAGATTCATTGGGCCTTGATGCAGTCCCTGTCGCAGTCGGTGGCCACGCTGGTGGTGTTGCCCTTGCAAGATGTGCTGGGGCTGGACGGCGCGCACCGCATGAACGTGCCCGGGCAGGCAGAAGGCTGCTGGCGCTGGCGCTTTGATTGGCCTCAATTGCGCGCCGATGCCACGCTCAGATTAAGAGAAATGACAAGGGCACACGGGCGCAACCTTTCTATGCTGGACTGATCGTTTTTTCTTCTCCACCCACGCGAGGTCTTTCATGAAAATCGGTGACTCTCACCAACCGGTGCGCCAAACCATTGCCCTGGTGTTGGCGGGTGGGCGTGGCACCCGGCTGCAGGCCCTGACCGACCACTGCGCCAAGCCGGCGGTTCACATGGGCGGCAAATACCGCATCATTGATTTTGTGCTGTCGAACTGCCTCAACTCGGGCCTGCACCGCATCGGCGTGCTCACGCAATACAAGTCGCACAGCCTGCTGCGCCATTTGCAGCACGGCTGGTCTTTTTTGCGCAATGAGTTCAATGAATTCATTGACCTGCTGCCCGCGCAACAGCGCCTGGACGAAGGCGCCTGGTACCGTGGCACGGCCGACGCGGTGTTTCAAAACCTGGACATTTTGCGGGCGCACCGCGCCACCTATGTGCTGGTGTTGGCGGGCGACCATGTGTACAAAATGGACTACGCCCGCCTGATTGAAGACCACATGGCCCAAGGCGCACCCTGCACCGTGGCCTGCATTGAAGTTCCCTTGGCGCAGGCCAGCGCCTTTGGCGTGATGACCATCGACCCGCTGCGCCGCATCACCCGCTTTGACGAAAAACCCCGCCACCCGCAGGCCATGCCAGGCCGCCCGGACGCGGCCTTGGCCAGCATGGGTGTGTACGTGTTCCATGCCGAGTATTTGTTTGCCGCCCTGGCGCAAGACCACCATAACCCCGACTCCAGCCACGACTTTGGCAAAGACTTGATTCCAGCCATGGTGGCACGTGGCGAGGTGGTGGCGCACCCGTTTGAACTGTCCTGCGTGAAGACCACGTTGGACGCGCCCGCCTACTGGCGCGACGTCGGCACGGTAGACGCCTACTGGGCCACCAACATTGACCTCACCAACACCATTCCAGAACTTGACCTGTACGACCGCGACTGGCCCATCTGGACCTGCCAAGACACCTTGCCCCCGGCCAAGTTTGTGTTTGATGACGAAGGCCGGCGTGGCATGGCGGTGGACTCGCTGGTGGCCGGCGGCTGCATTGTGTCGGGTTCTAAGGTGCGCCGCTCGGTGTTGTTCAGCGGTGTGCATGTGCAGTCTTTCAGCCGGGTGGAAGAGTCGGTGGTGTTGCCCGGCACCGTGGTGGGGCGGCACTGCCGCTTGCGCAAAGTGGTGATTGACGAAGGCTGCACCGTGCCCGACGGCATGACCATTGGTTTTGATGCCGCTGCCGACGCCCGGCGTTTTCACCGCAGCCCACAGGGCGTGGTGCTGGTGACCGCTGCGATGCTGGCGCGTTTGATGCCTTTGGCCCCCTCCCTACGATCGGAGCTGCCAGCGCCAACGCCTTTGCTGGCCGCCCTGCAACCTTCACTCCATTCGGCAAGACAGGGGTCACGGGCGTGAAGGTGTTGTACCTGTGCACCGAGCTTTACCCGTTTCTCAAGACTGGGGGCCTGGGCGATGTCAGCGCCGGTTTGCCGCCGGCCTTGCAGGCGCTGGGCTGTGAGGTGCGCTTGTTGATGCCGGCGTTTCCGGTGCTGCACCAGGCCGCCCCCGTGCAGCAGCTGGTGGCGCC
>JBIKZP010000199.1:0-5059 GCA_044354655.1 Rhodoferax sp.
TATTGAAACACAGCCCTCGCCCACCGTAGGCAGGCATGGGGCGAGGTCCAAAATCAACAAATTTGCGGCCCCAACCGCAGAATATTTGCAATTACCGGGAAAAAGAGGTTGACGAAGGGACTGACGACATGCATAATCGTGGGCTTCGCTTGAAAAAGTATGAAGTATCTGCCCAAAAAGAATGCTGTGTGAGTGGTTCATGCAGCGGACGACGGGTCCAAGACTGACTGATTGACTTTTTTGCCATGCAAATGCTGGCAACAAGTTAGTTGGTGCAAGTTGGGAATAAAGAAATGATCCAGACTGAATCTAGATTAGAAGTTGCCGACAATACCGGCGCAAAGTCCGTCCTGTGCATCAAGGTGCTCGGTGGTTCTAAGCGTCGCTATGCAAGCGTTGGTGACGTTATTAAAGTGAGTATCAAAGAAGCTGCTCCACGCGGTCGCGTCAAAAAAGGCGAGATCTATAGCGCGGTAGTGGTTCGCACGGCCAAGGGGATCCGTCGTAGCGATGGTTCTTTGGTTAAATTCGATGGCAATGCAGCCGTGTTGCTCAACGCCAAATTAGAGCCAATCGGCACCCGTATCTTTGGACCAGTGACGCGTGAATTGCGTACCGAGAAGTTCATGAAGATCGTGTCCTTGGCTCCTGAAGTTTTGTAAGGACGCGCCATGAACAAGATTCGCAAAGGCGACGAAGTCATCGTGCTCACTGGGCGCGACAAGGGTAAGCGCGGCAAGATCGCGCTGCGCAAAGATGACTCCTATGTGTTGATTGAGGGTATCAACTTGGTAAAAAAACATACCAAGCCAAACCCACTCAAGGGCGCAGCAGGCGGCATCATTGAAAAAGCAATGCCTATTCATCAGTCCAACGTAGCCATTTTTAATGCGGCTACCGGTAAGGCTGATCGTGTGGGTATCAAGTTGTTGGCTGATGGCAAGCGCGTTCGCGTTTACAAGTCCAGCGGCGAAGAAATCAAGGTGGCATAAGCATGGCTCGTTTGCAACAACACTATCGCGAAAAGGTCTCTCCTGACCTGATGGCCAAGTTTGGCTACAAATCCCCAATGCAGGTGCCTCGTATCACTAAGATTACGTTGAACATGGGTGTTAGTGAAGCCGTGGCTGACAAAAAAGTCATGGACCACGCGGTCTCTGACCTGACCAAGATTGCAGGTCAAAAACCTGTGGTCACCAAGTCCAAAAAGGCGATTGCCGGCTTCAAGATTCGTGAAGACCAAGCGATTGGCTGCATGGTGACTTTGCGTGGCGTTCAGATGTTCGAGTTCCTGGATCGCTTCGTTACCGTGGCTCTGCCGCGTGTACGCGACTTCCGTGGTATTTCCGGGCGCGCTTTTGATGGCCGCGGAAACTACAACATCGGCGTGAAAGAGCAAATCATTTTCCCTGAAATTGAATATGACAAGGTTGATGCCTTGCGTGGTCTCAATATCAGTATCACCACAACGGCAAAGACTGATGAAGAGTGCAAAGCACTGCTCGCAGGTTTCCGTTTCCCCTTCAAGAACTGAGGTGACCTGTGGCTAAAATGGCATTAATCGAACGCGAAGCCAAGCGCGACAAACTGGTTGCCAAGTACGCGAAAAAACACGCGGAACTCAAGGCAATTGCTGGCGACGCCAAGCGTACTGACGATGAGCGCGCAGCTGCTCGTCTGGGCTTGCAAAAGCTCCCACGCAATGCAAACCCAACACGCCAGCGCAACCGTTGTGCTATCACCGGTCGCCCTCGTGGCACCTTCCAGCACTTCGGTCTGGCTCGTGCAAAAATTCGTGAAATGGCGTTCGCTGGGGAAATCCCTGGCATCGTCAAAGCCAGCTGGTAAGCGGTAGGAGACATAAATATGAGCATGAGTGATCCCATCGCCGACCTGTTGACACGCATTCGCAATGCGCAAATGGTGGCAAAAACCACTGTCAGCGTGCCTTCTTCCAAGGTGAAGATTGCCATTGCGCAAGTGTTGAAGGACGAAGGCTACATTGATAGCTTCAAAGTCAATACCGAGGATGGCAAGTCCAACCTTGAAATTGTTTTGAAGTATTACGCAGGACGTCCCGTCATTGAGCGTATCGAGCGCGTCAGCCGTCCTGGCTTGCGCGTTTACCGTGGCAGCGATGCCATTCCCCAAGTTCAAAACGGCCTGGGTGTGGCAATTGTCACTACCCCCAAGGGCGTCATGACTGATCGCAAAGCGCGCGCTACCGGTGTCGGTGGTGAAGTGCTCTGCTACGTCGCCTAAATCGTGACATTGAGGAGTATTACAAAATGTCTCGTGTAGGAAAAATGCCAGTCGCAATCCCCGCAGGTGTGGATGTGACCATCAAGCAAGACCAAATCAGCGTCAAAGGCGCTGGTGGTGCCTTGTTCTTGACGCAAAATAATTTGGTCAATGTCACGAGTGACGCTGGCAAGCTGAGTTTTCAGCCTGCCAATGATTCCCGTGAAGCCAATGCCATGAGTGGAACCATGCGTCAGCTGGTGAACAACATGGTTGTGGGTGTGACCAAGGGTTTTGAAAAGAAGCTCAACCTGGTTGGCGTGGGGTTTAAAGCCCAGGCTCAAGGCGCCAAGCTCAATTTGACCGTGGGATATTCCCACCCAGTCAATAAAGACATGCCTGCTGGCATCACAGTTGCAACACCCACCCCGACGGAAATCGTCATCAAGGGTGCGGATCGTCAACGTGTGGGTCAAGTGGCTGCCGAGATTCGTGCAATTCGTCCACCCGAGCCTTACAAAGGCAAGGGCATCCGTTACTCGGACGAAAAAATCACGATCAAAGAAACCAAGAAGAAATAAGGAGCTGCAACATGTTGACCAAAAAAGAGCAGCGTCTTCGCCGGGCACGTCAAACCCGTATTCGCATCGCCACCCAGGGTGTCGCGCGTTTAACGGTAAACCGGACCAACCTTCACATCTACGCCAGCGTCATGTCTGGCGACGGTGGCAAGGTGTTGGCCAGTGCGTCTACGGCCGAAGTCGAAGTCCGCAAAGCATTAGGTGGCTCTGGCAAGGGTGGCAATGTCGCCGCTGCCTCGGCTGTTGGCAAGCGTCTGGCTGAAAAAGCCAAGGCGGTTGGTGTTGAGAAAGTAGCGTTTGATCGCTCAGGTTTTGCGTACCACGGCCGCGTTAAAGCGTTGGCTGATGCGGCACGCGAAGCTGGCTTGCAGTTCTAAGCAGATCGGAAATAAAGATGGCTAAAGTTCAAGCGAAAATGCAGGGTAAGGCCGAGGGGCCTGAAGACGGTCTGCGGGAAAAAATGATCGCGATCAATCGCGTTACCAAAGTGGTCAAAGGCGGCCGTATTCTTGGTTTCGCAGCATTGACCGTAGTCGGTGACGGCGAAGGTCGCGTTGGCATGGGTAAGGGCAAGTCCAAGGAAGTGCCTGCAGCCGTGCAAAAAGCGATGGAAGAAGCCCGTCGCAACATGACCAAAATCAACCTCAAGAATGGCTCCATCCACCACAAGGTGATGGGTCAGCACGGAGCAGCAGCTGTCATGATGGCACCCGCTCCCAAGGGAACCGGCATTATTGCTGGCGGCCCAATGCGCGCTGTTTTTGAAGTGATTGGCATCACTGACATCGTGGCTAAAAGCCATGGTTCCACTAACCCTTACAACATGGTTCGTGCCACGCTCAATGCACTCTCTCACGCCACTACACCGGGTGAAGTTGCAGCCAAGCGCGGCAAGACCGTTGAAGAACTGTTTGTTTAAGTGAGCGCTTCAAAATGACAACGCAAAAAACAGTCACAGTGCAATTGGTACGCAGCCCTATCGGTTGCCAAGAATCGCACCGCGCCACCGTTCGCGGCCTCGGTCTTCGCAAAATTCGCAGTACAAGCGAACTCGTGGACACGCCTGAGGTGCGCGGCATGATTAACAAGATCAGTTATCTGGTCAAAGTGCTCTAAGAGGTTGATGATGGAACTCAATGGCATCAAGCCCGCAGATGGGGCTAAGCACTACAAGCGTCGCGTTGGTCGCGGTATCGGTTCGGGTCTGGGTAAGACAGCCGGTCGCGGTCACAAGGGCCAAAAATCACGCTCAGGCGGCTACCACAAAGTAGGTTTTGAGGGCGGTCAAATGCCCATGCAGCGTCGTCTGCCAAAGCGCGGTTTCAAATCGCATCTGCTGAAGTTCAACGCTGAAGTCACTCTGACCTCTTTGGAAGTGCTTGGCGCTGCTGAAGTTGATTTGTTGACGCTCAAGCAAGCCGGCTTGGTCAGTCAAATGATCAAAGTCGTCAAAGTTATCAAAACAGGTGAGTTGACCAAAGCCGTGAAGCTCACTGGCATTGGTGCAACGGCTGCCGCCAAGCTGGCTATTGAAGCCGCTGGTGGAAGCGTTGCCTGAATTGACTGCAGAAAGAAATAACAGTGGCAACTAGCGCGACACAACAAGCTAAAACAGGCAACTTCGGCGATTTACGTCGTCGTCTCGTCTTTTTGTTGCTCGCACTGGTCGTGTACCGCATCGGGGCGCATATTCCAGTTCCTGGAATTGACCCTGAGCAGTTGCAACAGTTTTTCAAAGGACAGCAAGGCGGCATTCTGGGCATGTTCAACATGTTCTCGGGTGGTGCGCTGTCCCGCTTCACCATTTTTGCATTGGGAATCATGCCGTATATCTCGGCATCGATCATCATGCAGTTGCTCACCTATGTGCTTCCTGCTTTCGAGCAGTTGAAAAAAGAGGGTGAAGCCGGGCGTCGCAAGATCACCCAGTACACCCGTTACGGAACTCTCGGCTTGGCGTTGTTTCAGTCGATGGGTATTGCCGTGGCTCTGGAGAGCTCGGCCGGCTTGGTGATTAACCCTGGTTTCGGTTTCCGATTGGTCGCTGTTGTAACGCTGACCGCTGGAACCATGTTCCTCATGTGGTTAGGTGAGCAAATTACCGAGCGCGGTCTGGGTAATGGCATTTCTATTCTGATTTTTGGTGGTATTGCTGCAGGTTTGCCCAATGCCATCGGTGGTTTGCTGGAATTAGTGAGAACAGGTGCCATGAGCATCATCGTCTCGCTACTTATAGT
>JBIKZP010000198.1:0-5059 GCA_044354655.1 Rhodoferax sp.
CTCCATGGGTCTGTCACCCATCATGGTCGACAAGATCTTTGAAGTGGTGCGCGACGTGTACGCCCAAGGCGTGACCGTGCTGCTGGTAGAACAAAACGCCAGCCGCGCCCTGGCCATTGCCAACCGCGGCTATGTCATGGAGTCGGGCATCGTCACCATGACGGGCGACGCCAAAGAAATGCTCAACGACCCGAAAGTACGGGCCGCCTACCTGGGCGAATAAGGGCTGTCAGGTCTTTTGCCAAGGCGCTTGCCTGGTAAGCCAAATGCTGGGTTATCTGGTGTGCGCTTAGATTGATGAACTCTTCTGCTTAAGGAGAATGGTCAATAAGGTGAGTGAGGGTACAAGTTAGGAGCGGCTTGGGCTGACATAGGCTACGAGCACTCGAACAACAAAGGAAAAGCTGCCGCGGAACATAGAAGTTCAGCCGCAGCCGAAACCGGTACGTTGTAAGGCTTGGTGAGCAGTCATTTATTTAATTGCGCGACCACGCTCTGAACGCCCAAATTTGGGCTCGAAAGAATTTTGATTCCTAGACTATTTAGGGCCTGTGCGGCTGGCGCCATAGAGGCCTGCGCCAACACGATAACGTTAGCAGTGTGCGGTGCTACGGCGCTGATTGATGCCGAAATTGCTTTGATATAGGAGATGCGATCATCCCGCAAGAAATGAGTCCAAGCACCTGCGACTACGAGATGCTCGACCTCAATCACAGTGCCCAATGCGATGGAAGATTCTTCGAGAAGCTTCCTTGTCGGGCCAAGCGTACTTTCAAGCGCTGCAATGAGAAGTATTTTTGGCCCTAACCTGACCGCCTCATCAGCCATGGCTCGGTCAATCCGAACCGGAACGAATAGACCCTTAGCAGGCTGCTGAAATACCCCATGCGCGAGCGCAATCTCTCCCCGCATGGCTTTGATTTTTCGGATTTTCTTTTCGCATCCTGATAATCATCTCGGGTTTCCTTCGTTTTGACTCACTTTTGCCCCTGTTTTCGGGCTTTTCTGGCCCCTCAGGCCCCCTGCAGACGCATTTGCCCCAAGGTGCGCATGCGCGTGAGGTTGTAGGCTGCCATCGTCAGCACAAACATCTGATCGACTTTCTGCAGACCCCGCACCATCACCTGTGCCATGTGGCCCACCACCTTGGCCCAGCCAAAGCCTTGCTCGATCAATTTCCTCTTTTGCTGCGAGATGTCGTAGCCCACCGTAGCCGCTATCTCATCGGGCACCGATGACTTCCTGCCCGAGGTGTTTTGTGCCACATGGGGCGTGACCTTCATCTCTTGCAACGCCTTGATGAATTCCTCTGCGTCATAGCCCTTGTCCGCGCCCAGCGTGATCTCAATGTCTGGGTCGCCCTTGGCTTGCACCGCATCTGCAATCATGGCTTTGGCCGCTTCTCGCTCGGCGTAGCCGTCTGCTATGGTCACCACCGCGCTGGCAATCAAGCCATGGCGGTTGTCGCTCAACGTGTGGCCCATGAACCGCAGCTCGCTGGCCGTATTGCCCTTGCGGTAGAGCCTAGCATCGCCATCGGTTGTCGATTCGTGTGTCTCGTTGCTGCGGCTTTGGCCTTTGAAGTTGCCGCCGTCGCCTGCGTCACTGCCGTCTTTGGCACAGAAGCTTTTGTGGCTTGCCCAGGCCTGGATGAGTGTGCCGTCCACGCTGAAATGCTCACCCGAGAGCAGCTCTTGTTCGTCGGCCATCTCCAACACTTGGTTGAACAGCTCAATGACCGCGTCGTGCTCGATCAGCCGCTCACGGTTCTTGCTGAACACGCTGGGCACCCACACCGCATCGTCCATGGACAGGCCAATGAACCAGCGAAACAGCAAGTTGTACTGGGTCTGCTCCATCAATTGGCGCTCAGAGCGCACGCTGTAGAAAATTTGCAGCAGCATGGCTCGCAGCAGCTTCTCGGGCGCAATGCTGGGGCGACCGCCTTTGATGTCCGCTTCGTACATGCTGCTCAGCAGCGCATCCATCTTCACCAAGGCCGCATTGACCATCTTGCGGATCGGGCGCAGCGGGTGATTGGCAGGCACGAAGTCGTCCAAATGACGCATCGTGAAAAGGCTCTCGGTGAAGGTGTCGGCTCCGCGCATGGTGTGTCTGTGTTGTTGCTCGTCCATTAACGTTTCTCAGGGGCTCGGCGTGGACCTGAGCGTGGAAGTATTTCAGCAGCCTGTTAGGGGCTGCGATTTACTTCGATGCGGTCAATATCCGCTACGCCTGCGGTGTGCGCAATATGCAAATCAACACCACGCGCAACCCGGGGCGCTACCTGTTTGTGCCGGTTGCTGGACCCGTGGTGCTGTTTGAGTACATGAGTTGCGCGCACCTTGCTGAGGGCTACCCCACGGTCGACGAGGTGCGACCGGCCAAGGGTGTGCATCCGTTTTACTCGGGCGACCACCACGCCGAGCACTTGGCCGCTTTTGTGAAAGATATTCAGGACCTGACAGCGCAATGCGGACTTCGTGGCGCACGCATCGGGGTGGAGCGCGCACCGATTGACGTGGTGCCTGCGCTGATGAGTGCCGGCTTTACCGTGGTGGACGCGTCCATCTCGATCGACCGCGCCAAGTCCATCAAGACGCCCGCTGAGCTGCAACTGGTGCGCGCCTCGGTGGCCGGCACTGAAGCTGCGGTGGCCTATATGGAACAAAACCTGCTGCCCGGGCGCACCGAAAACCAGGTGTTTGGCGATTTACACCAGGCGCTGATTGCCGGCGGTGGCGAATACATTGAAACCCGGCTGTTCAACTCCGGGCACCGCACCAACCCCTGGTTTCAGGAAACGGGCAACAAGGTGATTCAGGCCGGTGAACTGGTGTGTCTGGATACCGATGCCATCGGCTGTCACGGCTACTACACCGACATGTCCCGCACTTTTTTGGCCGGTGATGGCCCGGCCACGCCGGTTCAGCGTGAGCTCTACGGCCTGGCTTACGAGCAGTTGCAGCACAACATGGCGTTGCTGAAGGTGGGCCTGTCGTTCCGCGAGTTTGCCAACAAGACCTGGCCCATACCGGACAAGTATGTGGACCACCGTTACTTGTGCCCCGTCCACGGCAACGGCATGACCGGTGAGTACCCGGTTATTCCATACCCCGACATTTTTCACCTGTGCGGCCAGGACGGTGAGTTCGAAGCCAACATGACGGTCTGTGTGGAAAGCTTTGTCGGTGACCGAGATGGCGGCGAGGGCGTCAAGCTTGAAGAGCAGGTACTGATCACGCCGCAAGGCGTGGAGCGGCTGACCACTTACCCCTACGAGTCACGCTTGTTGTGAAATATGCAGTGCATCAGTCATGCCAGGGTCGTGCTGGGCGGCGTCTTGTGCCTGCACACTGAGCCATTGGGCAAAGGCCTTAACCGCAGGGTTGCGTACTGAACTGTCAGATAGGTGCAGTGTGTAGGCAAAACCAGTGGGGATGGACCGTTCACTTAAGGAAATGAGCCGCCCCTCGGCGAGATGTCCCAGCGCAAAAGGGCTTCTTCCCATCGCGGCGCCTAGCCCACTTTCTGCGGCTTGCAAGGACAGGGCACGGGTATCCACATTGAGTATCCGCAAGGGACGCACGCCGGTGAGCTTGGCCTGGGTGAGCCAATCATCCCATTCTGCAGGACTGGTCTGGCAGTGGATGAGTGTGAAGTTGCCCAGTGCCCCCTCGTTTTCCAGCAAGCCAGTCTGTTCGGCGTACAACCTGGAGCAGACGGGGTAACACGACTCGCGAAACAACACGGTAGAGTTTGGTGTCAGGGCACTGATGGGTTCGTAGCGTATTTCCATGTCCATCGGACCCGAGCGAAAACCCAGCGGCTCCAGCGAGGTCACGATGTTGACGTCCACCAAAGGGTGCTTGTCGTAGAAACTGCCCAGCCTTGGCATCAACCACAACACCGCCAGCGAGGGCACCAGGTTGATCGAGATGCGGGTGGTGTTGCGTATGGCCTCGGTGCGCGCCGTGGTGGAGGCAATCAGGTCCAGCGCTTGCGCCAGGACCAGCATGTAGTCCCGTCCCACGTCGGTGAGTTCCAAGCTGTTGTGGGTGCGAATAAACAGTTGCACGCCCAGGAATTGCTCCAGCGAGCGGACCTGATGGCTAACAGCAGAGACCGACAAGAAAAGCTCTTCGCCCGCTGCACGTAAATTACAGTGCCGGCCGGCCGCCTCGAAGGCGCGAATGGCGGCAAAGGGGGGAAGTCGTCTGGCCAAGGAATACTCCGGGTAGGGTGGATGGAAGAGGCGTTTACAAAAACTGCAGCACGCCCAACGCAAATGGCAGGCTCAACATGCCCAATCCTACCGACAGGGTGACCAAGCCGGCCACGTAAGCGCCGTCATAACCCATTTTCGCGGCCAGTACATAACAGCTGGAGGCCGTGGGTAGTGCTGAAAAAATAAGCAGCACGGTGGTTTGCAAGGGGCTCAGATGAAATAACTGTGCCACTGCGAGCGCCACCAAGGGCAAGATGAAGTGCCGAATCCCCAGCAGTGCCACGCCCAGGGTTTTACCCCGGTTCAAGGCGCTGAGTTGCATGCCGGCACCGGCAGACATCAAGCCCAAGGCCAGTGATGCTGCCCCAATGCGCGAGACAGAAGGCTCCAGCCACAGCGGTATCGATAGCCCCAGCAGATTGGCGAGTAAACCAGAGGCGGTGCCGATGATCAGCGGGTTGCGCAGCAGCTCGCGCAAAAATCCGCGTTTCGCCTGGCGTGCCATGGGCCAGACCGCGGCCACGTTGTAAAGCGGCACACACACGCCAATCAGCACGGCGATCAACTGCAAACCGGCTGGGCCGGCCAAGCGGTCGGCCAGGGCCAAGCCAATAAAGGAGTTGAAGCGAAACGCCACCTGGGTGCTGGCGGCATGCAGGCGCTGCGGCATGTGCTGGCCCAGCCAGGGCCAATGCGGCAGCGAGTAGGCCAGCGCAATACCTACCGCGCCCAGGCTCCAGCCCGCGCCAATCAGGCTGGAGGTGGTGCCCAGGTCCAGCGGGCTTTTCACAATGGACTGAAACAGCAGCACGGGAAACAAAAAGTAGTAGA
>JBIKZP010000200.1:0-5057 GCA_044354655.1 Rhodoferax sp.
CGCTTGGTTGATCGCTGCAGCCACGGCCTTGCTGGCGTCGCCCGGCGTGCCGGGCAGGTCGGTGTCCAGCCTGAAAGGCAGTACCGTCTGGGCCGACACATTGTCAGCCAGATCGGTCTGGAAGGCGCGCAGCTCAAGCATGCCCTGGGGGAGCAAGGCCAAGTCGGTTGCGGTGAGTTTGTAGGCCCAGTCGCCCGTGGCTTGGACGCTGACGGTGCGTGTGACCAGCGGCGTGCTGCTGCCCGTGGCGTATAAGTTGAGCGTGACGCGGCTGCCGGCTTCACCTTTGCCGCTGATGAGTGCCGTATCAACCGTGACTTCAGCGGCGTTGACGGCATTGTCATCCGTCACCTTGACATCGGTCAGGGCATTGATCGTGGTGTCGATGACCAAGGTGGTGACAACGCTGGGGGCGCTGGTCTGGCTTGTGACCGTGTCTTTAACGAAAGAGCGCAGGGCGTGGGTGCCCGCGGCAAGGTTTAACGTGACAGTCGCGATGCCGGTTGTTGACACCACGGCGCTGCCCAGTAGTTCACTATCTTCAAAAAGGCCGTTGCCATTCAGGTCGTCAAACACATAGATGGTCTTGTCCGCGAGTGCCGTGGTACGCAATACCAACCCCGTGGTCTGCTTGGTGATGCCGTCGTTGTTGTTGGCGCCAGTGTCAGATTCGGGTATCAGCCTCAGAACGCCTGGGGCTTCAAGGTTGCCGGTGGTGAGGTTGAATGTTTTGACGCTTGCAGTGCTGGAGTTTCCAGCCCTGTCGGTCTGCATGCCAATCAATTGCACCGTGCCATTGCCGAGCAGCCTGGCCATGTCAGCCGTCATGCCGCTTTCCCAGCGCCCCGTGCTACCAACTATGACGTTGCTCAGGCTGATCTCCGTGGTACCGGCTTTGAGCACGATTGATACGGTGGCACCGACTTCGCCGCCGCCACCCAGCACAATGGAGCCGCTCGCCAGCTCAGTATTGACGACGCGGTCATCACCCGCAATCGTGTCAAAGCTTAGGGGCTTAATTGCAGTGTCCAGCGTTATGACCAGTGCCTGGACGCTGTTGCCTGAGGTGCTGCCCGTGGCATCGTCATAAGTCTGGGCCAGCAGGCGGTGTCTGCCTTCGCTCAGGGCTTGCGTCGGGCTGATGGTGAAGGCGCCCGCCTGGGTGACGGTTACTTCACCCAGGTACAGGTCTTGCGCATCCACCACGTTGTTGTCGTTCACGTCGTCGTACAGGCGCACTTTCATGCCATTGGCGCCCGCAATGGAGCCGGTCAGTTGCGGTGCCGTCTTGTTGGTCAGTAAATCGTTGGCGTCGGCTCCCGTGTCTTGGCCAGAGGCCAGTTGCAGACTTTGCACGCCAGGCAGTGGCACGGTCCGAATATTGAGCGTGCGCGTCTCGCCGGCACTGATGTTGCCCGCCACGTCCTCGGCCGTGACGCTGAAGTTGACCGTACCGGTGGCGATGTTGTTAAGCAGCTGAGCAGAGGGTACATACCAAGTCCATTTGCCATTGCCATCTGCGGTGGTCTCAAAGCTTGCTGTGTAGCTGCCTTGGTTGATGTTGATGCGCACCGTATCGCCAGCCCCCGCAGTGCCCCTGAGCAAGAGCGGGCCGGCTTGCAGTTCTTGGTAACTGATCTTGTCGTCGGTCGCGGTCAAGTCCAAGGTCACCGGAGCGGCCACGCTGTCAACCGTCAAAGTGAAGGCAACACCCGTGTTTTGGGTGTTGCCGGTGTCGCCGATGGCTTTGAAAACCAAGGTCTGGCGGCCATCGGCCAGCGGTGCCACAGGCTGCAGCACAAACTGGCCGGCGCTGTCTGACTGCGTGCGACCGACTTCCTCGCCGCTGTCCAGCTTGGCGTTGCCATTGGCATCCAGGAAAGCCACCACCGTAGTGCCTACCGGGGCGTTGCCGGTGATGCGCGGTCGGGACAGCTTGGTGACGCCGTCGCTGCTGGAACTGCCCGTGTCTTGGTTCAAGTCGAGGCGAATGTCGCTGGGTCCTTGCGGCGCATCTTTGGCCAGGGCAAAGCTGAGGTTTGACTTGTCACCCACGTTGCCGACCAGGTCTGTGGCCTGCCCTTGCAGGCTGACACGGCCATCGGTCATGCCCAAGAGCACGCTGCCTGACAGGTCCAGCGTCCACTTACCACTGCTGTCAGCCACCACAGTAGCGCTGAAAGTCTTGCGCGCGCTGTCTTCAAACGTAAAGGTCAAGGTGGCAAGCGGATCGGTGCTGCCAGTCCAGCGCAGCGTCTCTGCCGTCTCTGGCAGGGAGACAAAGTGGTCAGTCAGCTGGCTGGGTTGGCTGCTGAAGACGGGCGCAGGCGGCGGTGTGATGTCAATCAAGAAATTGGCGCTGGCGCTTTCGCTCACCCTTTGGCCATTGCTCAGCGTGTGGGTGGCTTGAATCACGAACTCGCCTTCACCCAAGGCTTTGGCGACCGCCTGTGCTTCGTTGGCACTCAGCCTCAACTGCCAGCTGCCGTTGGCCGCGACGGTGACTTGCTGGGTGATGGCTTGGCCTAGGCTGATCTCCACCATCAAGCCCGGCTCGCCCGTTCCACTGACGGTGAAGCTGCGTTTGCCAGCGATGTCTGCCTGGCTGATGAAGTAACCTGTGCTGGTCTTGTTGATGCCGGGCGCAGCCGCAGTCACGCCCGCAGCTGTGGCGCTGTTGCTGACATCGGTCAAGACCACTTCACGCGCTTCAATGGCTAGGCGGTCCAGGCCTTTGGCGGCACTGTCTTGCCAGGCATTCGGGGCAGATGCATCAGAGCCTTCGGCTGGCGCAAACAAAGCGCGCGCTCTATCCTGCTGGTGACGCAGGTCTGCAAAAATCTGGGCTTCAACAGGGCTGCCGCTGTCTTGAACTGCGCCCTCCCGAGCTTGTTCAAAAGGTGTGATGGAGGCCGGATCGCTGCTGACTTCGGTGCTGGCGCTGAGCATCTTGGCGCTGCCGTCTTCACCCACCTGCACCAGCGCCAGCGCACCGGCTGAAAAAAAGCCCGTTACTGTGACTTGTACCGGTGCGCCGCCCGGAGTGTCAGGTGGCAGCAGCAGCACCAGGTTCATGCCTTGGCGCAGGGCTTGCGCACCCTCGGGCAATTTGAGCATGTCGCCCGGTGCCAGTCGCACCTGCTGGCGGCCCGTGGCGTCAAGGGTGCTGCGCGTTCCGGTAGCAGCGTTGATGCGTTCAATGACGTTCATGAAAAGTCTCTAAGTAAAAAGGAGCGCACTAAAAGTGCAAGGTGAATCAAGCCGTTGCCGTTAACGCTTCCAGCGATGGCGATGGCGCTGGAGCCCGGGCCTGCTGGGCCGGCGCCATGCCCACCACCAGTTGATGGGTCGGTCCGTCGGCAATCACACGGCCTTGGTCCAGTGCGACGATGCGATCGGTCAGGCTCAGCACGGTGGCGCTGTGCGTGGCCAGCACCATGGTCACGCCCTGGAGCAGGCCTAGGCGCTCAGTTAGGGCCTTTTCGGACTCCGGGTCCAGGCCGTTGCTCGGTTCGTCAAGCAGCAAGATGCGAGGCTGCGTGGCCAGGGTGCGGGCGAGGGCCAGCTTTTGGCGCTGCCCGCCAGACAAATTGGCGCCGTATTCCTCAACCGGCTGGCTCAGGCTGAGCCGATTGGCAGCCAGATCGCCATCCAGCGTGCTGTAAAAAAGCGCATGCGCCAGGGCTTGCTGGCGTTGCTGCGGCGTTGCTGCGGCCGGCAGATTGAGCAAAATGTTGCTTTCCACGGTGCCGGCCATGAGCACGCTGTCTTGCGCCTTGAAGCCCAGCCACTGACCTCGGTCACGCGTGTCGGTGGCCAGCAGGGCAACGTGATCTACACGCACCTCACCGGCAGTCGGGCACATGGCGCCAGCCATGATGCGCAGCAAAGTGGTTTTGCCTGAGCCGGGGCGGCCCAAAAGGCCCACGCGCTCGCCAGCGGCAATGCTCAGGCTCAGCTCGCGCAGCACCTGAACCAGCGGCGCATTGGGCGCACTGTAGTGATGCGCTGCCGCCACCACGTCAAGTCGGCCATTCACCACTTCGGCCGGGCGGGCGATAGTGTCAACCCGCTCGGGCTGCTGGCTGACGTAGGGCGCCAAGGCGTGCAGGGAATGCTTGAATTCGTCCCAGCGGCCGGCGGTAATCAGCGCCATGCCCACGGCGCCCAGCGTGCGACCGCCCAACATCGACACGGCAATTAAAGCGCCTGTGGTGATGAACTGGCCAAACACCAGGTAAGCCCCGGCTATCAGCAGGCTGACGTAGCTCAGCAGGTAAACCGCTTGCGTGAGATGGGCATGCGCCAGTTGCTCCATGCGCAGACCCGACGACTCCGCCGAATGCGCGCCAGCGACAGCCTTGAAGCGCGCCGTGTAATGCACGCCGGCTTCACTGGTGCGCAGCGCGTCCAGCGACGAAAGTGCGTCTGTCAGCAGGGCCAGCTTGTGGGTTTGCAGCTTGGCCAGTCGCAGGCCTTTGACATGGGCCTGGCGCCGCAGCATCAAACCTAAGCCTACGTACACCGCCGTCCATATCGCCAGCACCACCAGCAAAGGCCAGGCAATCACGCCAATCACAATCCAGGTGAGCAACATAAAGGGCAGGTCCGCCAGCGCCAGCAGGTAGGTGGAGGAGAAAAAGTCACGCGCCCCGTTCAGGTCGCGGTACAGCGTCAAAAACCTTGCCGCCATGCCCGGCTGCGCGCCGCCCCGGCCGGTGGGCTGAATGAGCTGCGAAAAAAGTCGCGCATCCACCTGCTCGTCAAGCGCCACGGCCAGCCGCTCGACTTGCCGGGCGCGCAGGCTGCGCAGCACCAGTTCAATCGCCAGCCACAGCACTACACCCAGCGACAGCGCCCACAACGTTTCAAAAATGCCGTTGTGCACCACCTTGTCGTATACCAGCATAGCAAACAGCGGCATGACCAGCATGCCCAAGTTGATCAGCAAGCCCGCCACGCTTAGCGAGGCCACCCGACCCTGCCAGAGCTGTCGGACCAGGGGCCAGAGCGTTGTCCCGTGCAGCTCAGCCATAAATGATATTCACAATCGCCCG
>JBIKZP010000201.1:0-5045 GCA_044354655.1 Rhodoferax sp.
CCTGACGGTAAGCTTGACATGGACCGGTACCGCCAACTCGCCGCCAGCCAAGGCCTGACCCCCGAGGGCTTTGAAGCCCGCGTTCGGCAAGACCTGTCAGTCGGCCAGGTTCAATCGGCTATCAACGCCACCGGCTTTGCTGCGGCCTCTGTGGCTGATTTGGCGCTGAACGCTTTCTTTGAAAAGCGTGAAGTGCAGATTGCCAGCTTTGCCGCCGCAGATTTCATCAGCAAGGTCACACCCACCGACGCTGAAGTTGAAGCTTTTTACAAAGCCAACCCGGCCATGTTTCAAGAAGCAGAGCTGGCCAGCATTGAGTACGTCACCCTTGACCTTGATGCGGTGAAGAAAAGCATCAGCCTCAACGAAGCTGACCTGCGCACTTATTACGACCAAAACGCAGCCCGTCTGAGCGGCACTGAAGAACGCCGCGCCAGCCACATCCTGATCAATGTGTCCAAGGACGCCTCGGCGACCGACAAACAAAAAGCCCGCACACAAGCTGATGAGCTGTTGGCCACGGCCCGCAAAGCGCCTAACAGCTTTGCTGACCTGGCTAAAAAGAATTCCCAGGACACCGGCTCTGCAGTCAATGGCGGCGACCTGGATTACTTTGCCCGCGGTGCCATGGTCAAGCCGTTTGAAGACGCAGCGTTTGCCATGAAAAAAGGTGACATCAGCGACGTCGTTACCTCAGACTTTGGCTTTCACATCATCAAGCTGACTGACATCAAAGCCCCCAAGCAACGCAGCTTTGAAGAACTGCGCGCCGGCATTGAAACTGATCTCAAAACCCAGCAAGCGCAGCGCAAATATGCCGAGTTGGCCGAAGCCTTTGCCAATGCGGTGTATGAACAGTCTGACAGCCTCAAGCCCGTGGCTGACAAACTCAAACTTGAAATCAAGACAGCCGCCAACCTTGCACGTACACCCGCACCGGGTGCCACGGGCGTGCTGGCCAATGCCAAATTTCTAGCTGCTGTTTTTGGGCCTGACGCCATCGAGAAAAAGCACAACACCGAAGCTGTTGAAACTGCCAGCAACCAATTGACGGCCGGGCGCATCGTCAAGTACACGCCGGCCAGAACCTTGCCTTTGGCTGACGTAGCGGCGCGGGTGCGTGAGCGGGTTATTGCGGCGCGTGCTGCAGACCTGGCCAAGAAAGAAGGCCAGGACAAACTCGCCGCCTGGAAGGCAGCTCCGGCCTCTGCTACCTTGCCAGCGGCTGTGGTGTTGTCGCGTGATCAAGCGCAAAACGTCCCTCAACCGTTGCTGCTGGCGGCCCTGCGTGCCAACACCAGCACCTTGCCCGCCTGGGTGGGTGTCGACCTGGGCGCACAGGGTTACGCCGTGGTCAAGGTCAACAGCATCGTGCCTCGCCCCGCGCCTGAAGCTGCTGTTGCCAAACGCGACCGTGAGCAATATGCCAAGTGGTGGACCAATGCCGAGAACCAAGCCTATTACGAGCTACTTAAAGAACGTTTCAAAGCACAAATTCTGGCGCCCAGCCCCGCAAAATTAAGCAAGGACGCGGCGATCAGCGCCGATAAGTAAACGCCAGCGGTTATAATCTTTCCTCGCGGTGGCTGTAGCTCAGTTGGTAGAGTCCAGGATTGTGATTCCTGTTGTCGTGGGTTCGAGCCCCATCAGCCACCCCAATGAAATCAAGCACTTAGCCCGGTTCCCCGGGCTTTTTGCTTTCTGGCTTCAGGTCCATGTAGCCACCATGTAGCCAAAATGCACTTGGTTTCAGGGTGTCGGTGCTGGTGAACCCAGGCCAAATGATTTCGGAAAGGGGTCTGCGCTCAGTGAATCTATCCACTCTTGCGTTGTCTTGTAGCCCCGCTTTTCCAAAAGTTCCTCGTGCGGCCTGAATAAATTGAGGTCCGCTAATGCTTCCTCCAGGTCCAGTGAAGTCCCCTCGGTCAAAGGCTTGCCAGAAGTTGTCTTGGTTTGTTCGTGATTGTTTGATGTGGTCATGGTCTGAACCTTAACAAATCATTACAGGGGTGGCACTAACAATGGCTAACAGGCTGGCGGGCTTTTTCGGTTGACTGTTGGTGACCAAGCCGTTGCGTGTTGGTGCAAAGTGGTGCGAACCAGCCTTGCTTCCCTTGGTTGACCCGAAGTTCATGAATACGCATCACCAATGCTTGCTAACGTTCTGCTGAGTCTGGCTGATTTGAAGCCATCGATGCTGAACATCCCATTTAGGGAGTTACCGTTGCCTGAAGATTAGCGCTTTTAATGTATCCTTTTGAATTAATAAACGAGGTGCTTATGAAGCGGGTTTGGGTTGCGATGTTGGCATGTGCGGCGCTAGCTGCTTGGGGGCAGGCGACTCCGCTTCCTCCATGCAAACCAGGGCAAACAAATATGGCTGAAGCACGTAAACGTCTGCCTATTTTGGCAAGTCTTGATGATGAATCATTTATCAAGTTGGCGCATGAAAAATATTACAGTGAACTGCCCATTGAAAAGTTTGCAAGCTATCTTTGCGTCGAATGGCCAATACCGGACAAGCGCCAAAAGCTTGGCGTCATTGACCGGTGGCGCTATGAGTCCTGTCAGACCGACGCAGCTAAAGCGCCAACTTCACAGGGCGTTTTTCAGGGCATGCGGGTTTGCCGTGAAAAGTTTGGGCAGTAAACATGCTCGGCACAGTCATTGGCGACATCATCGGCTCGGTCTACGAATTCAAAAACCACCGCAGCAAGAACTTTGCCCCACTCTTTCACCCGCAAGCCCGATTTACCGATGACACGGTTTGCACGGTAGCAATTGCCGATGCATTGGTTCGAGGCACAGACCCGCAGGCCACGCTCATTGACTGGTGCCGCCGATATGCTGAAAACGGCGGCTGGGGCAAACGCTTTGCCGAGTGGTTCATGGACGACAACCCACAGCCTTATGGCAGTTGGGGCAACGGCGCGGCCATGCGCATCAGTCCTGTGGGGCTGTTGGCCACCAGCGAAGATGAAGCGATTGGCTGGGCCGATGCTGCCACGGCCATCACCCACAACCACCCTGAGGGCATCGCTTCAGCCCGTGCGGTGGCTCTGGCCATCTTTTGGGCACGACTCAAGACCCCACCGCAAACTATCGCAGCGCAATTGACTGAACGGTTTGGCTACGACCTGAGCACCACGACTGACGACATTCGCCCAACCAATACCCGGACCGAAAGAGCTTCCGGTTCTGTGCCTCAGGCCATCATTTGCGCACTGCAAAGCACCAGCTATGAGGACGCCATCCGTAATGCCGTGTCCATAGGCGGTGACAGTGACACCATCGCCGCCATTGCGGGCGGTATTGCGGAAGCCCTGCACGGCATACCAAATGCCATCGCAGTTGATGCCTGGGCCTATCTGCCAAAAGAAATGCAGGCGGTTCTAACTAGGCTGTATGAGGAAGTGCCGGACTAGGGGTGTCTTTGCTGCTGACGTTTTGCTGTCGTTTGCTGACTGCGCGCCAAATAGAAAACCCCGATGCAATCACTGCCGGTTCCGTTGCGAGTGATGCTACTTCGTCCAAGCCTACGACTGCCCAACCTGGTGAAGGTGCGGAGTTTGGGGTATTGTGCAGCTAAACTGTCCCCACTGAACGGAGAACAGCGCAAGGCAAGTGTGGCCGGAACTGCCGACAGGAGAGGCCCCCACGTTGACTGGGGGCTTCGCTTTTTGAGGGCGGCAAAAGCTGTCAACCGGCCGTCCACTTTTGGCAACCGCTTTGTCGAAGGTTCGCGTTTGAAACGTGACCTCTGAGCTGGGAACCTTTTGGCAACTTGTGGAAACGAATCTGAGGTTTTCTCAGGAGGCCCACGCATTGTGCCGACAAACTCCCGAAAATCTTCGGCGGTACTACCGTGTGACCGCCGACAAAGTGCAGCCAATAAAAAGGCCCCGCCGATTTACCACGGTGGAGGGGTCTAATTCCCCAAGCACGATGACATTTCGACGGGGCGCAAATTGGTGCAGTGCGGTAAGACTTCAAGCGCTACCGGCTTACTTTGGAGGCGCAATGCAACCTGTCTCTCCAGCCTGCGAAACCCACTAACTGCCACGCTAACCAGTCGTGACCAATAAAAAGGCCCGCTGGCTTGGCAAAACATCGGGGACAACCCCCGAGCGTTAAGCCTAGCCAACAGGACAAAAAGGCCGGTGAATTTCTACTGCGTGACGGGCAAGCAGTACAGCGCCAAAATGCAGCCTTCAACTGAATTATTGAAGCAAGTCCGTGAGTAATATTTTGACACTGAAAGCGATTTCTGAGCAGCAACAGGATACGGGTTCGATGCGCTCACTCAGTCCGAAGCCAGGTACTTGGCAAAGCACAACAAAGCTGAGTCAGTCCGAAATCGAATCATTGAGGCAGGACGCAAAGCAAGCCAGCGCACGGATGAAAGCAATGCTGAAACAGGGCGGTGGAGGACATAAAAAAGGCCGGTGAACTTCTAGGGCGTTCGGGGCTGCAATTACCCCGCGTGCCTAGCTTGAACACCGACCATGCTTATTCTACAAAAGCCGCTATGCGTGGATACCCGCTTGGATACCTGCGCCAGCAAAAGGCTCGGTTCTTGTTAACCGCCTTGGTAACCATCAGCCTTCATCAGGTCCCATGCTATCCATGACCACCTTGATGCGGTGATTGCCAGCGGCATCACAGGCCTCATGGCACATCCTCAGAACCCGCTTGCTGGTGTCGCCTCTGGCTAGCAGCGTCTCCAGCACATCTGTCTGTTTGTAGGCACCAGCACGGGCAGCTTGCAGGAATGCCCGCACATGGCCCTCCAGCTTGGCCCTCAGTGCGGTCGGTGGTGTTGTGCTGATTTCACGCCCTAAAAGCAGCAGCACGCCAGCGGGTTGAATGTCGTAGCCGCCATCAGAGCGAAGGGTAAATGTTTGGTCGTGTGTCATTGGTGACTCCAAAGGGTCAGATATCGCTCAGGTCGTCATCGAACTCAGGCCGTTGTCCCTGGCGCTGGTCCACGGGCTTTTGAACGGCCTTGCGCTTGCGGGTGACGTGATACGCCGTCAGCACTTGAT
>JBIKZP010000202.1:0-5027 GCA_044354655.1 Rhodoferax sp.
AGATTGAATTGCCAGACGCGGCCTGAACCAAGCATTCAGCCGGACCCGTATAACGGCGAGCGCTGACCAAAAAAAACGCACCTCAGGGTGCGTTTTTTCTTGCTAAGCCAACGGCTTATTTCGAGACCACACGGGCCATTTCCAGGCACTTGTTGGAGTAGCCCCATTCGTTGTCGTACCAACTGACGATCTTCACGAAAGTACCGTCCAGCGCGATGCTGGCGTCAGCGTCAAAGATGGAGGTGCGGGCATCGCCACGGAAGTCGGTCGCCACCACTTTGTCTTCGGTATAACCCAGCACGCCTTTCAAGGCACCCTCGCTTTGCGCTTTCATTTCGGCGCAGATCTCTTTCAGGCTGGCCTCATGGTTGAGTTCACAAGTCAGGTCGACCACCGACACATCGGAGGTGGGCACGCGAAACGACATGCCGGTGAGTTTTTTGTTCAGTTCAGGAATCACCACGCCTACCGCCTTGGCCGCGCCCGTGCTGGAAGGAATGATGTTTTCCAGAATGCCACGGCCACCGCGCCAGTCTTTGTTGGACGGGCCGTCTACGGTCTTCTGGGTGGCGGTAGCAGCGTGCACGGTGGTCATCAGGCCGCGCTTGATGCCCCATTTGTCATGCAGCACCTTGGCCACGGGGGCCAGGCAATTGGTGGTGCAAGAGGCGTTGCTGATGATGGCTTGGCCGGCATAAGTCTTGTCGTTCACACCGAACACGAACATGGGGGTGTCGTCTTTCGATGGCGCACTCAAAATCACTTTCTTGGCGCCAGCGGCCAAGTGCTTCTCGGCCGTGGCTTTGTCCAAGAACAGGCCAGTGGCTTCGATGACGACGTCGGCACCCACCTCGGCCCATTTCAGGTTGGCCGGGTCGCGCTCTTGCGTCAGGCGAATCTTCTTGCCGTTGACGATCAAGGCACCGCCGTCCACGCTGACCTCGCCCTTGAAGCGACCGTGCACGCTGTCGTATTGCAGCATGTAGGCCAGGTAATCAGGCTCCAGCAGGTCGTTGATGCCGACGATTTCAATGTCGGAAAAATTTTGAACGGCGGCACGAAACACCATGCGGCCGATGCGGCCAAAGCCGTTGATACCAATTTTGATCGTCATCATTTACTCCAAAAGTTAAAACTTGAAAGCGGCGGGATGTTTTGCCATTTGCGGGGTCCATGCAGGCACGGACTCGCTTCAGGCCATCATTACCGCACTTACTTACGCAGGGCTTTTTCTACCGTGTCAGCCACGTTCTCAGGCGTGAAACCAAAGTGTTTGAACAGCAGCGGGGCAGGCGCCGACTCGCCATAGCAGTCGATACCGACCACAGCGGCACAGCCGTATTTCCACCAGCCGTCGGTCGACCCCATCTCCACGGCCACGCGCGGGATGCCGGCCGGCAACACGCTGTTTTTATAGGCTACGTTTTGCTTGTCAAAGGTGGTGGTGCTGGGCATGGACACCACGCGCACCGCGATCTTGCGCAGCGCCAGCAGTTCTTGCGCCTTCAGCGCCAGCTGCACTTCCGAGCCGGTGGCAATCAGCACCGCCTGGGTCTTTTTCTTCATGCCGACTTCAGACGGCTCCGCCAGCACATAAGCGCCTTTGCTGATATCGGCCAGGTTGGACTTGGGCGCGTAGTTGATGTTTTGACGCGAGAGCAGCAAAGCCGTGGGTTTGGCCTTGTTTTGCAGGGCGACGGTCCAGGCCACGGCGGTTTCAGCGGTGTCACCGGGACGCCACACGTCCAGGTTGGGAATCAGGCGCAGCGAGGCGGCGTGTTCAATCGACTGGTGGGTGGGACCGTCTTCGCCCAGGCCGATCGAGTCGTGTGTGAACACGTGCACCACGCGCAGCTTCATCAGCGCGGCCATGCGAATGGCGTTGCGGCTGTAGTCGCTGAAGGTCAGGAAGGTGCCACCGTAAGGAATGAAGCCACCGTGCAGCGCAACGCCGTTCATGATGGCGGCCATGCCGAACTCACGCACACCGTAGTTGATGTGGCGCCCGCCATTGCTTTGGCCGGTTTCGTCAAAGCGCAGGTTGGGGGTGGACTTGGTGTTGGTCAGGTTCGAGCCGGTCAGGTCGGCCGAGCCACCCAGCATCTCGGGCAGTGCCGCGGTGAACGCTTCCAGCGCCAGTTGCGAGGCTTTGCGCGAGGCCACGGTTTCGGCCTTGGTGTGGGCGGCAACGGCGGTGTCTACAGCCACCTGGTTGAAGTTTTTCGGCAGCTCGCCCTTCATGCGGCGCAGCAGCTCTTTGGCCAACTCGGGGAAGGCGCCCTGGTAGGCCTTGAACTTGTCGTTCCAAGCGGACTCAGCGGCAGCACCGGCCGCCTTGGCGTCCCAGGCGCTGTACACCTCGGTGGGAATAACGAAGGGTTTGGACGGCCAGCCCAGTGCCGCCCGTGTGAGGGCAATTTCTTCGGCCCCCAGGGGCTCGCCGTGGGCCTTGGCGGTGTTGGCGCGGTTGGGGCTGCCTTTGCCGATGGCGGTTTTGCAGATGATGAGGGTGGGCTTGTCGCTGGCCTGCTTGGCCACGGCAATGGCGCTGGCCACGGCCTGGGCGTCATGGCCATCCACCGGGCCGAGCACGTTCCAGCCGTAGGCGGCAAAGCGCTGCGCAGTGTTATCAATGAACCAGGGTGCCACCTGGCCGTCAATGGAGATGCCGTTGTCGTCGTACAGGGCAATGAGTTTGTTCAGCTTCCAGGCGCCGGCCAGTGCGGCGGCTTCGTGGCTGATGCCTTCCATCAGGCAGCCGTCGCCCATGAAGGTGTAGGTGTGGTGGTTCACCACCTCGTGGCCTTCCCGGTTGAACTCATGCGCCAATAGCTTCTCGGCCAGCGCCATACCCACGGCGTTGGTGATGCCCTGGCCCAGCGGGCCGGTGGTGGTTTCTACACCGGGGGTTACGCCCACCTCGGGGTGGCCTGCGGTTTTGCTGTGCAGCTGGCGAAACTTCTTCAACTCGCTCACGGGCAGTTTGTAGCCCGTGAGGTGCAACACCGAGTAAATCAGCATGGAGGCGTGGCCGTTGGACAGCACAAAGCGGTCGCGGTCCAGCCAATGCGGGTTGGTCGGGTTGTGTTTGAGGTGCGAACTCCACAGCCCGACCGCCATGTCGGCCATGCCCATGGGGGCGCCGGGGTGGCCGGAGTTGGCGGCTTGGACCGCGTCCATAGCCAGCGCGCGTATAGCGTTGGCCATGTCGCTGCGGCTTGCCGTGCGGGTTGGCGCGGCAGGGGTTGTTGCGGGGGTTGTGGGGGTATCGGCCATCTGTGCAAACTCCGGGTAATGGGGTGAGTAACGCTGGGTTACTGCAAGCTTTAGGGGAAACCCGGCATTTTACCGACCCAGCGCCACCGGGCCTGACCGGGGGCTTGCAGTATGCTCGGACGCATCGTTTTTCTCGGCCGGGTGCTGGTGCCTGGGCCGCTATTTCAGAGCATTGCATGAGCCTACTTTTTTCTCCCCTGACCCTCCCCTCGCCCCGTGGCGGGCTGACGCTGCCCAACCGCATCGTCATTGCGCCCATGTGCCAGTACGCTGCGCACAACGGCGAGGCCACCGACTGGCACTTGATGCACTGGGGCAGCTTGCTCAACAGCGGTGCGGCACTGCTCACGCTGGAGGCCACCGCGGTGTTGCCTGAAGGCCGCATCAGCCCGGGCTGTCTGGGCCTGTGGGACCCGGCCACCGAAAAGGCGCTGGGCGACAACCTGGCGCGCGCGCGCCGTCTGGCGCCGCACATGGCGGTGTGCATTCAACTGGCGCACGCCGGGCGCAAAGCCTCCAGCGCGGTGCCCTGGGAGGGCGCCCAATTGCTTGACCCGGCGCAAGGTGGCTGGGAAACCTTTGGCCCGTCGGCGCTGCCGCATCTGCTCAGCGAAACGCCACCCACCGCCATGAGCCTGGAGAAGCTGGGGCAGGTGCGCGATGCCTTTGTGGCCGCCGCGCAGCGCGCCGATCGCCTGGGCATTGAAGCCATTGAAATTCACAGCGCGCACGGCTATTTGCTGCACGAGTTTTTGTCGCCCCTGGCCAACCAACGAAACGATGCCTACGGCGGCAGTTTTGAGAACCGCATTCGCTTTCCGCTGGAAGTCTTCACGGCCATGCGCCAGGCCTTTGACGGCGTGCTGGGCCTGCGCATTTCGGCCTCGGACTGGGTCGAAGGCGGCTGGGATGTAGACCAAAGCACGGCGTTCTCCCAGCGCCTGAAAGACGCGGGTTGCGACTTCATCCATGTCTCGTCGGGTGGCGTGTCGCCACAGCAAAAAATCAGCTTGGGCGCGGGCTACCAGTTGCCGTTTGCCCGGCAGATTCGCCAAGCCACCGGCCTCATCACCACCGGGGTGGGGTTGATCACGACCGCGCAACAGGCCGAAGACGCCTTGCAAGCGGGTGACGCTGACCTGGTGGGGCTGGCGCGGGCCTTTTTGTACCAGCCCCGCTGGGGTTGGCAGGCCGCCGCCGCGCTGGGTGCGACCGTCACCGCCAACCCGCGCTATTGGCGCTGCCTGCCGCGTGAAGCGCAGACCGTGTTTGGCACGCCCAGCATGGGCTCGCGATGAGCGGTGCGGTCGCCATGGTTTTGGCCGCCGGACGCGGTGAGCGCATGCGTCCCTTGACCGACCACACGCCCAAACCGTTGCTGCCCGTGCGCGGCAAGCCGCTGCTGCAGTGGCCGCTGGAGGCGCTGGCGCAGGGCGGTTTTCGCCACATCGTGGTCAACACCGCCTGGCTGGGCGAGCAGATCAGCGACTTTGCGGCGAAATTGGAATTGGAATTGCAACGACAGCCAGCCGCCACACCGCTGCACCTGGCCTTGTCGCACGAAGGACAAGACTTTGGCGCAGCGCTCGAAACCGCCGGCGGCATTCTGCGCGCCCTGCCGCAATTGGGCGAGGTGTTTTGGGTGCTGGCCGGCGACGTGTTTGCCCCCAGCTTTGTGTTCAGCCAGCGCGCGGTAGAGGCCTTTGTGGCCAGCGACCATTTGGCCCACCTCTGGCTGGTGCCCAACCCGG
>JBIKZP010000203.1:0-5025 GCA_044354655.1 Rhodoferax sp.
CCTGACGCTGGAGCTGGGCGGCAAGTCGCCGCTGATCGCCTTGTCAGATTGCAACATAGACACCACGGCAGACGCCGCCCTGTGGGCCATTTACTCCAACGCCGGTCAAATCTGTTCAGCCGGCTCACGGTTGGTGGTGCAACGCAGTATCCACAGCGCCTTGCTGGAGGCGCTGGTGCGCAAAACTAGCCTGCTCAAGGTGGGCCACGGACTGCGCGACCTCGATGTCGGAGCGATCAACTCCGCACAACAACTGGCAAAAATTTCAGGCCACGTGGAGGCGGCCCGGGCACGCAGTGCCGCCATTCCTGTGGGTGGCCATTCGGGCGCCGACAACCCGCTGGACACCGGCTGGTTTTACCGCCCTACCATTCTGGATGACCTGCCCCACAACGACCCCTGCGTGCAAGAAGAAATTTTTGGCCCGGTGCTGGCCGTTCAAGTGGTGGACGATGACGAGGAAGCCCTGGCTGCTGCCAACGGCACCGCGTTTGGGTTGTACGCCGGCATCTTCACCCAGGACATCAGCCGCGCCTTGCGCCTGGCCCGCGACCTCGATGCCGGACAAGTCACCATCAACGACTACTGGGCTGGCGGTGTGTCTCTGCCGTTTGGCGGCAACAAGCAGTCGGGCTACGGTCGAGAAAAAGGGCAGGAAGGCCTGGCGGCTTATCTGTCCACCAAATCGATCAGTGTCAAAGTGTAAAAACCATGTCCTCCACCTCCCACCCCACCGCAGCGGGCGCCTCTTCTGCCTCTTTTGCCTTGACCCACACCAACCAGCGCGTGCTCATCACAGCGGCGGCCAGCGGCATTGGCCTGGCCACAGCTCAGGGTTTTTTGGCCGCAGGTGCCAAGGTCTTCATTTGCGATGTCAACGCCGAACAACTGGCCCACACACTCAAAGAGCAACCGCTGTTGGGGGGCATGGTGTGCGACGTCAGTGATGAAGTCCAGGTGGCCCGCCTATTTGAGGTGGCGCTTCAAACCCTGGGTGGCCTCGACATTTTGGTGAACAACGCAGGCATTGCCGGGCCTACGGCGCTGATTGAAGACATCAGCCTGCAAGACTGGCGCCAATGCTTGGGGGTCAACCTCGATGCCACATTTTTATGCGCCCGTCAGGCCGCGCGCATTTTGCGCAAGCAAGGCAGCGGGTCTATCGTCAACATGGCGTCTACGGCAGGTTTGTACGGCTTTCCAAGGCGCGCGCCCTATGCCAGTGCCAAGTGGGCCATTCGGGGCTTGACCAAAACTCTGGCACAAGAACTCGGACCCGCCGGGGTCCGCGTCAACTGCATCTGTCCAGGCTCGGTGGCCGGCGAGCGCATTGACCGGGTCATAGCCGCCGAGGCGAAAAAAACCGGTCAGTCCGAGGACGAGGTTCGCACTTTTCTGGCGCAGTCCGCGTCCTTGAAAACCTTTATCCTGGCGCAGGACATTGCCGACATGATTGTGTTCGTCACCTCAGAAAAAGGCGCCCGCATTTCGGGGCAAGACCTGATCGTGGACGGCAACACTGAAACCCTTTGAGCACTTAACCCTGTGCCCCGTTGTTGCCGGTTTTTCCGGTGCTCTGGGTGTTCTCGGTGGCGTGAAATTTTTGAACCTGTTGGCGGTTCCGGGCGTCTTCTATCCGGTCATCCTTGGGACTGGTCTTGAAGCGCGCCCGGTAGGCCCGCGAAAAATACGAGGACGAACCAAAGCCACAGGCCACGCTGACATCGGTCACGCTGAGCGCTGTTTGCTGTAGCAACTCACGCGCCCGGTCCAGCCGCACTTGCAAATAAAACTGCGAAGGGGTGCACTTCAAGTGGGCGCTGAACAGGCGCTCGAGTTGCCGCCGGGTGATGGCCACTCGGCGTGCCAAATCGTCAATGGCAATCAGGTCTTCAATGTGCGCCTGCATCAACTCGACGGCCGCGATGGCCTTGGGGTTGTGCAGGCCGTAGCGCGAAGAAATTTCCAGCCGCTGGTGGTCCGTGGGGTGCCGAATGCGCCCCAGAATGATCCAGTCCGAAATTTGGGTGGCCAGGGCCTGCCCGTGTTGCTTGCCAATCAGGGCCAGCATCATGTCAATGGACGCCGTCCCCCCCGCGCAGGTGATGCAGCGCTGGCCAATTTCAAACAAGGAGGTGCCAAGCCGGGTGGCCGGGTAGCGCTCCATGAAAGAGGCGTGCGAGTCCCAATGCAGGGCAATGGCTTCAGAGGCCAGCAAATTCGCCTCGGCCAAGACAAAAGCGCCGCCATCAATGGCGCCCAGTGTGGCGCCCTGGCTTTGTACCGTTCGCAGCCACTGCCCCATGTCGGCGCGGTAGTAGGTCAAGGTATTGAAACCAGAGATTACAAACACCGTCGAGACGTCCTGCGCCTCTAGAAAAGAGCCCTCCGTGGGCAACAACATGCCATTGGTGGCCACCACGGGCCCCCCATCGGTACTGACCAGGTGCCAGCGGTAGCTGTTGGGTTTGAAGTGGTTGGCAATACGCAAAGGCTCCAGCGCCGAGAGCAGGCCCAGAAAGGAGAACTCGGGCAGCACCAGAAAGTGAAAGGCTTGGGGCACCACGCTCTGGGGTGCGGCGTTCATCTGGCCTCAGCCCCTGCCAACGACTGCCGTCAGCCCGTAAAACAGACTGGCGCCGGCCAAGAGCATGGCCAAACCGGCCAACGCGGCCAACCAACGCAGGCGCACGCCGCAGCTTTGCACCTGGACTACCAACTGGGCGTTTTGCTCGGCCAGGGCCTTGATCAGCGCCGATGACTCCACCATCTGGCGGTGCAGGTCGCTCACCTCGCCGCGCAGGCCAGCCACCTCGGCTTGCAGCTGCGCCATCTGAGGCATCTCACTGTCGGTAGCAGTCGCCGCCGCCGGGTCGGATTCTGGCGGCGTGCCGGGCTTGACCACCGCGCCCCACAGTTTTTTGGCACCTTCGGCCACCAGAGGCGCGTTGCTGATGACGTCAGACCAAGGAACGAGTTTGAGGGCGCTGAGCCAGCTGATTGCCATGCGATTTTCTTCCCTGTTCAAGTGATGGTTTTGGTCTGCCGCGCACGCCAAGCGCCCAGCAAGATGAGCAAGCCCGGTACAAAAATAAGCGCCCAGATGATTTTGTCCAGGTGGGCTTTGACGAAGGGCATATTGCCGAAGAAGTAGCCAATCGTCACGATGCCGCCGACCCAAAGCGCGCCGCCTGTCACATCATAAAAGGTGAACTTGGCACGGTTCATCTGGGCCACGCCCGCCACAAAGGGCGCAAACGTGCGCAAAAACGGCATGAAGCGTGCCGCCACCAGGGTGATGCCGCCGTAGCGCTCGTAAAAAAGATGCGCCCGTTCAAACGCGGCTTTATTGAACAGCCGCGAGTCTTCCCATTGAAAAACCCGGGGCCCAAAGTAACGCCCCACGGTGTAATTGGATTGGTTGCCCAAAATAGCCGCCGCCAGCAACAGCCCCACCGTCAGGGGGTAGTTCATCAGACCCACCCCGCACATGGCGCCCACCACAAACAGCAGCGAGTCGCCCGGCAGGAAGGGCATGATCACCACGCCGGTCTCGACAAAGATGATCGCAAAGAGCAGCGCGTAAACCCACAAGCCGTAGCTTTGGACAAAGGCCTCGAGGTATTTGTCGACGTGAAGAATAAAGTCAAGAATAAAGCTGATGAGTTCCATGGGGCCGATTATCCCTGTGCGCCAAAGACCGCCATCCGACAAACCTAGAATAGCCCTTGTGAACCTAGCCCCACCCTCCCCTTTGCGCCGACCCATTCGTGAACTGCCCAACGAGCTGATCAGCCAGATTGCCGCCGGCGAGGTGGTGGAGCGGCCAGCCTCGGTGGTGCGCGAGCTGGTAGATAACGCGCTGGACGCCGGCGCCACCCAGGTCACAGTGCGCTTGCTGGCGGGCGGTGTGCGCCTGATTGCGGTGGAAGACGATGGGGCGGGTATCGTGCGCGAAGAGCTGCCCATGGCCCTCAAGCGCCACGCCACCAGCAAGATCAGCAACCTGCATGAACTCGAATCCGTGAGCACCATGGGCTTCAGGGGCGAGGCGCTGGCCGCCATCAACTCGATTGCCGACTGTTGCATTCACTCCCGTGCGCAAGGCGAAGCGCTGGCCTTCAGCCTGGACGGACATACCGGCGAATTGAGCCCGGTGGCACGCAGCACTGGCACCACGGTGGAGGTGAAGGAACTGTTTTTCAGCACCCCGGCGCGCCGCAAATTTTTAAAAACCGATGCCACCGAGCTGGCCCATTGCGTGGAAGCCGTGCGTCGCCATGCGTTGGCCCGGCCAGACGTGGGCTTTGCCATCTGGCACGAAGGCCGTCTGGTGGAGCAATGGCGCCGCGCCGACCCGCAGACGATAGCCTTGCCCGCGCTGGAGCAGCGCCTGGCCGATGTGCTGGGCGCAGACTTTGTCGAGCGCTCGGTGTGGGTGGACTACCAAAGCAGCGCCAACCGCCCGGACCACGCACTGCCCGTGCGCGTGTGGGGCCGCGCCGGCATTCCAGACGCCGCCCGCTCGCGTGCCGACCAGCAGTTTTGCTATGTCAACGGCCGCTTTGTGCGCGACAAGGTGATCACGCACGCCGCACGCAGCGCCTATGAAGACGTGCTGCACGGCCACCGCCAACCGGTGTATGCGCTGTACATCGAGATTGACCCGACCCGGGTGGACGTTAACGTGCACCCCACCAAAATTGAAGTGCGCTTTCGTGACAGCCGCGAAGTGCACCAAGCCGTGCGCCACGCCATTGAAGACGCGCTGGCCGTGCCGCGAGCGGCCTTGGCAGCCTTGGCAGCCCAGTCGGCTGCAAGCGGTGGTGCCGATACCGCGCCAGTCCCCAGTCCCTGGCAGGCATCCAGCCCCTCTGGTTCTGGTTCTGGTTCTGGTGCTGGTTCTGCCACAGCCAAGCCCTGGGGTCAAGGCAGCATGCCGTTTGAGGTACAGCCAGGCCACCGGGTCAGCGACTTGGGCCTGCTGTGGGGCAGTAACGCCAGCAGCAGCGCAGCAAACCAACC
>JBIKZP010000204.1:0-5014 GCA_044354655.1 Rhodoferax sp.
AATTTTTGGCTTCAAGGAGAATTCAATGACAACAAAAGTTGCCACATGTGACTTGTGTGACGTCCATAAAAATGACGACTCTGGCAGCTTTCGAGTCCTGCCTCCTGTGTTTCGTGACTTCGGCGCCATTCGAAAATTCTCTGGGCCGGTCGTCACCGTCAAGTGCTTTGAAGACAATTCCCTGGTCAAGGCCATGCTGGACAGCCCCGGTTTCGAACAGACGCCCACTGGCCGCGTGCCCAAGGTGCTGGTGGTGGACGGCGGTGGTTCTTTGCGCAAGGCACTGGTGGGTGGCAACCTGGGGGCGGCAGCTGTCAAGAACGGCTGGGCCGGTGTGGTGATTGACGGCTGTGTGCGTGATGTGGCTGAGCTTGCTTCGCATCAGGTGGGCATTCGTGCGTTGGCCAGCATGCCCATGCCGACTGAAAAGCGCCAGACCGGTCAGCAGGATGTGGCGGTGCAGATTCAGGGGGTTTGGGTGCGACCGGGCGACTGGTTGTATGCCGATGAAGACGGCATCGTGATCAGCGCAGTACGTCTGGACTGACCGGGGCGGTTGCCGGTTTGCTGGACTGGGGCAGGGTAGCCAGCACCACCCCAAGCAGGGCAATGCCAAAGGCCAGTATCTGCACTTCACTGAGCCGCTCACCCATAAACAGCACGCCCACCAGTGCCGCCGATATCGGCAGCATGACGGTAAAGACGCCCGCCTTGGCCGCGGGAATGGTTTTCAAGCCGGTCATCCACAGCCACACGGTCCCCACGCTGGCGGCGAGTGCGTAGAAGACCATCAGCAGCCAGCTGGCAGGTGCAACGGCGCGGAACTCAAAACTGAGGGCCAAGTAAAACCCCAGCGGTGTCATCAAGACAAAGCCCCACAGGTTGATCAAGGCACTGATGCGCTTGGGTGACAAGGTGCCAATGAGTTTTTTACCGATGACGGCGTAAGCGGCCTCACAAATCACCGCGCCAAACACCAGCAAGTTGCCCAGCCAGGCCTGGTGGTGGTTCAGCGTGCTCCCAGAGCCGGCAGTGTGCTCGGATTTGGACAGTGAAAACAGTGCGATTCCGAAAGCCGAGCAAGCGATGGCGCCCCAGACGCGCAGACCGATTCTTTCTCGCAAAAACCCCCAACTCAGCAACGCTACAACCGCTGGGATGGCTGCCATGATGATGCCCGCTGACACCGCACTGGTCATGCTCACGCCGTAGAGCATGCAAATAGAAAACAAAAAATTGCCTAAAAACGATTCCAGAAATACCAATTGACGGGTGTTGCGCGTCATGGGCGCTTCATCCGCCGGTTTTTTGAGCCAAGGCCACATGGCCAGGCCTGCAATACCAAAGCGTATCCACCCCAGCAGGAACACGGGGAAAACCAGTACCAATGGTTTCGTCAGCGCCACATAAATACCGACCAATGACATGCTCATGCCCAGCAACAGGTAGGCCGTCCATCGGTGTGGCGTGGCATGGAGCGGGCTGGCAGGGGTCGGCATAAGGCGTTTTTTCGGGTAGCGGGTTGAAGGTGCCGAATCATGCCTGATGCGCGTGGCAGATCACCCTGGTTTGAGGCGATGCAAGCGGTTTTTATCTTTCACCCCCCATGAGCATTCACGGTCGTGGCTAAGATAGGTTAACGTGTAAAACCAACAAAAAGGTCATTCATGAGCATGGGTCAGTTTGCTTACGCCAACAACAGCAACCGTTTTCTGGCTGCCCCAGAACTGGCGGCTCAGCCGTTTGCTGTGGTGGGCATTCCATTTGATGGCGCTGTCACCAACCGGCCTGGGGCGCGCTTTGCGCCGCAGGAAATTAGGCGCGCCAGCTTGATGCTGTGCGACGGCTTGCACCCGTTCTTTGGCGTTTCTCCCCTGGGGCAAATGGGCGATGGCTACGATATGCGCCTGCCCAATGCCTCACCGCTGTCCGACGTACGCCAGCACATTGAGCAGCAGGCCGCTGCGCTGATGGCGCGTCACCATTGCGTCTTTATAGGCGGCGACCATTCTGTCACCCTGCCTTTGCTGCGGGCAGCCAAGGCCCGCCATGGTGAGTTGGCGCTGGTGCACTTTGACGCGCACTGTGACACCTGGAAAGACCATTTTGGCGAGCCGTCGGGCCACGGCACCTGGACTTATGAAGCGATTGCCGAAGGCCTGGTGAGCCCGGCCCACACCGTGCAGATCGGGTTGCGCTCCAGCGGTGAGCGCGCCGCCCGTGAATACGTGCAAGACCAAGGCGGCCTGATCTACACCGCCCGCCAGATGCGTGGCCTGGATGGCGCGGGTTTGCAAACCTTGGTGGACCAGATACTGAAGCGCCTGGGCAACCGGCCGTGTTACCTGACGCTGGATATCGACTGCCTGGACCCCGCTTTCGCCCCGGGCACCGGAACGCCCGAGCCCGGCGGCATGAGCAGTTCCCAGGTACTGACTTTTCTGGAGGCGCTGGCCCCCTTGCACATGATCGGGATGGATTGCGTAGAAGTGGCCCCGGCCTACGACCATGCAGAACTCACCAGCAACGCGGCCGCCACCTTTATTTGGACTTACCTGTGTGGCCAAGTGGCCA
Organism: Rhodoferax sp.; assembly: GCA_044354655.1. Taxonomy (GTDB): domain Bacteria; phylum Pseudomonadota; class Gammaproteobacteria; order Burkholderiales; family Burkholderiaceae_C; genus Rhodoferax. The sequence continues at coordinate 2,575 of JBIKZP010000204.1, forward strand.
AATCCATGGCCTGATTTTTTGCGCAAACCCCCATGCTGCTCACCTCCGACACCCAGCTCAACCAGACAAGTTATTACGAAGCCTCGGTCCAGCGTGATTCGGCTACGCCGCCTTTGAAAGGCGATCTGCAGGCTGACGTGGTGGTGGTGGGTGCGGGTTTTGCCGGGCTCTCCAGTGCCATTGAGCTGGCCAAAAAAGGCTATCGGGTCATCGTGCTGGAGGCGGACCGGGTATGCAGCGGCGCCTCCGGCCGCAATGGCGGCCAGACCCTGGTGGGCTTTGCCAGCGGGCAAGCGCCGTTTGAGCAGCAGTTGGGTAGGGCGCGTGCCCGCATGGCTTGGGACATGTCACTTGAGGCGGTTGATTTGGTGGACGAGCGTATTGCTGAGTTCAACATTGACTGCGACCGCGTCAAGGGCTATGCGTATGTGGCCGACTCTGAACGCAAAGCCCGCGCCCTGGAGGCGGATATGCAGGCCTTGGCGCAGCACTATGGGTTCACCACAGAGTTTGCCCGCGGGCCAGAGGTGCAGCGGTTCATCCAAAGCCCCCTGTACTGTGCAGCCGCCTACGAGCGCAAGTCGGGGCATCTGCATCCCTTGAAATATGGCTTGGGTCTGGCACGGGCGGCCCGGGCATTGGGTGTGCAAATTTTTGAAAACTCGCCCGTGCTGGACATCGACCGGGGACTGCGGCTTCGGGCTAAAACCGCCCAAGGTTCTGTTACGGCCGACTTTGGCGTGTTGGCGGGGAACTACACGCTGCCTGAATTTGGCCCGCGTGTGGCGCCTGACATCCGCGCACGCATCATGCCGGTGGGCACTTACATGATTGCCACCGCGCCCTTGGACCCGGCACTTTGTAAGCGCTTGATGCCGACCAACGCGGCCGTCTGCGACAACAACTTCATCCTCGACTACTTTCGCTTCAGCGCCGACCACCGACTGCTGTTTGGTGGCCGGGTCAGCTACTCCACGCGCACGCCCCCCAACTTGCAAGCCATCATGGCGCGACGCATGGGCGAGGTATTTCCGTCATTGCGTGGCGTCGCTATTGATTACTTATGGGGCGGCTTTGTGGACATCAGCATGAACCGCGCCCCAGACTTTGGCCGTTTGGGGCAAAAACTGTATTACCTGCAGGGCTTCAGTGGCCACGGTGTGGCCTTGACGGGTTTGGGTGGCCGCCTGGTGGCACAAGCTATCGCGGGTCAGGCCGAACGCTTTGACGTGTTCTCCGCTCTAGAGCACCGCAATTTTCCCGGTGGCGCCTGGCTGCGCATGCCCAGCCTGGTGCTGGGCACGCTCTACCATCGCTTACGGGATGCGCTTTAAGCACCCAAGGCCGGGCAGGGTGCAAAAGCCATCAAGACTGTGAAAATATTCTCATCCCACCGTCATTGGCAAAGCGGCATGAAAGCATCGGCACTTTTCTTGCACACAATGCAACACATGGCATGCCAAAAAATATGAACAAGCCGCCCAGCATGGTCTGGCTTCCTTTGGACCACCGACTGCTCGGTGAGCCGCCCCACCAAGCCCCTTTTTTAGTACTGGGCGACAAGTACGCCCGCGCTGTCACGGTCTGCGTTCAGGCCCAACCGGTGCTCTTTCCCTTGGCCGATGCCCAAAGTATTCCTGCTTTGCTGAGCCTAGTTGATGGTGTCATGCTGACGGGCTCGCCGTCCAATATTCACCCCGCCCAATTCGACGAAGACCTTGAAGACGATCAGTTGCCGCTGGACCCCGCGCGCGATACCTTGACCCTGGCGCTGGTCAAAGCCTGTTTGGTGCAACAGATTCCGCTGTTGGGCATTTGCCGGGGCTTTCAGGAAATCAACGTGGCTCTGGGTGGCACCTTGCACCAGCGGGTGCAGTTGCTGCCCGGCCACCTGGACCACCGGGCGTCCCATGAAGAATCCCTCAGCCAGCAATATGCGCCCCGGCATGAAGTCTTGTTTGAAAAAGAGTCGGTGTTTGCCAACTGGGCCGGTACCGGTTCGGTGCGCGTTAACTCCCTGCACGGGCAGGGTATCGCTAAATTGGCGCCTGGTTTGAAGGCTTTGGGCAGGGCGCCCGATGGGTTGGTAGAGGCCTTCTGCGTGGACGGTGCAACAAGCTTTGCCTACGCCGTTCAGTGGCACCCCGAGTGGCGCTGCTGGGACAACCTTTTCAGTGCCCGCTTGTTTGGCGCCTTTGGCGACGCTTGCCGTGCGCGACAGGCTCTGCGCTATCCTGGCAACCAAGAAGCGCAAAAATACCTTTAAAAGGAGACCGTGCATGGGAGTAAAAAAAACAATGAATTTCAACGAGCTGGAGCAGTGGCTCAACGAGCGTCGCGTCACCGAGGTGGAGTGCCTGGTGCCCGACTTGACGGGTGTGGCGCGCGGCAAAATTCTGCCCCGTGCCAAGTTCACCGAAGACCGCGGCATGCGTCTGCC
>JBIKZP010000205.1:0-5005 GCA_044354655.1 Rhodoferax sp.
ATAACCATGCGTAAATTTGATCCAGGGCTTCCAGCAACACCAACAGTCCAAGTCATTGAGCGGATGTTCACCTTGATTGATGTTTTAGCCTCCCGTGAAGAAGCTATGTCGTTGAAAGAAATCAGTGAAAAGACAGGCCTACACCCCTCAACAACGCACAGAATTTTGAACGATTTGGCCACTGGTCGCTTTATTGACCGCCCGCAACCTGGTAGCTATCGGTTAGGCATGCGTTTGCTTGAGCTGGGCAATCTGGTCAAAGGTCGTCTTAATGTCCGCGATGCAGCCCTGGTTCCAATGCGCGAACTTCATAAATTGATTCAGCAACCCGTCAACTTGAGTATGCGTCAGGGTGATGAAATCGTTTATGTGGAGCGGGCTTATAGCGAGCGCTCAGGCATGCAGGTAGTTCGTGCAATCGGCGGCCGTGCGCCCTTGCATTTAACATCAGTTGGCAAGCTTTTTCTAGCCGCAGATGACCCCCAGCGGGTAAGAGCCTATGCCTCTCGAACCGGGCTTGCCGGCCATACCAAAAACAGTCTGACTCAACTGGCTGACCTTGAGCGGGAGCTCTCAAAAGTGCGGCAATATGGCACAGCCCGAGACAACGAAGAGCTTGAAATGGGTGTGCGCTGTATGGCTTCGGGAATCTACGATGATCAGGGGAAACTGGTAGCGGGTCTGTCTATTTCAGCACCCGCTGAGCGATTGGAGGAAGCTTGGTTGGCCAAGCTTCAAATGACAGCTCAAACTATCTCCAGCACACTGGGCTTTAGTAACGAACCCAAGCCCCTTCCAGCTAAACCAATTAATTAACGCTGGCAACAAGCCCAAGGGCAGAAACATGTTGTGTCCCGGCACCCTTACTCAACTTTATTGAAGGGTTTGCCTCCACCCAGTGACGTACACGCTCAGCGTCAGCCAGGCGGCTGTATTTCCCGGCTGAATCAAGAAATACCATGATGAGTTTACGGCCTGCGATTTTGGCTTGCATCACCAAACACTGACCTGCTTCCGAGATGTAGCCGGTCTTTTGAACACCGATATCCCAGGCTGGGCTTTTAACCAATCGATTGGTGTTGTTGTATTGCAAAGTTCGGTTGCCGACCTCCACTTGATGACCAGGTGAAGTGGAGAAATCTCTCAAAGTCTGGTTACCGTGGGAAACATTGACCAACTTGGCTAAATCACGGGCACTTGATTGATTTTTGCTGGAAAGCCCTGTCGGTTCTACATAGCTGGTGTCATTCATGCCAATTTGCCGGGCTTTGGCATTCATCAAGCCCACAAACACAGGCAAACCACCTGGATAAGTCCGCCCCAAGGCGTGGGCTGCACGGTTTTCACTTGACATCAAGGCCAAGTGCAGCAATTCGCCCCGACTGAGTACGGCACCCACCATCAAACGTGATGTGCTGCCTTTCTCGGTGTCAATATCTGCCTGAGTAATAGTGATGAGCTCATCCATGGACAACCTGGCTTCACTGAGTACAAGGCCCGTCATGAGCTTGGTCAAAGAGGCAATAGGCAATACGGCTTTGTCATTTTTACTGAACAAGATTTCACTTGTTTCTTGATCAATGACCAAGGCAACACTAGATTTCAGGGATAGGACATCGTGCGAACCATGCAAACCAGCCATTTGGCCAAATGATGGGCGCACGGGTTGGGCTTTAACTTTGGTGGCACGGTTACGCTTGGCAACAACTGCCCGAGGCGCTTTACGCTTGGCGACTGTTACATTTTTTGTCGGCTTATCGATTTGCCGCTTACTTTGCGCCGCATTCGCTTGAGGCAACAGACATGCAGCCATCAGGGCAAACAGGCAAAAAAAGAAAGAAGTTAAACGCAAAATAGTTCCAAACACCGTGTTTACGGATGAAAACAGGATTTCATCAACGTATTATTTTTAGCATGTGCTGAGTTTAAACAAAAAAGTCGCGCAATATCAACTACTTGCGCGACTTTCTTAATGAATAAAGAAGAAATTAACTCAATTGCTTACCCTTGGGCTGCCACCCGGTCTGCTTTGCTGTGCAATTTATTCAAAGCACTGAGGTAGGCCTTGGCAGAAGCCACAACAATGTCCGGGTCTGAACCCACGCCATTGACCACGCGACCACTGTTTTGCAGTCTTACCGTCACCTCGCCTTGGCTCTCCGTGGAACCACTGATGGCATTAACCGAGTAAAGCACCATTTCTGCACCGCTCTTGACATGCGCCTCGATAGCTTTCAAAGATGCGTCCACGGGGCCATTGCCATCGGAAGATCCTTTCACTTCCTTGCCTCCAAAGGTAAAAACAATGCTCGCATGAGGCCGCTCGCCGGTTTCACTGTGCTGAGAAAGTGAGACAAAACTGAACTGATCCTTGTCATTAGAAACATTCTCCTCACTGACCAAGGCCAAAATATCTTCATCAAATATTTCGCTTTTACGGTCAGCCAACTCTTTGAATTTGGCAAATGCTGCGTTGATCTCGGCTTCGCTCTCCATCTGTACACCCAATTCAAGCAAGCGCTGCTTGAATGCGTTTCGCCCACTGAGTTTGCCCAACACAATTTTATTGGCGCTCCATCCAACATCCTCTGCACGCATGATTTCATAGGTATCGCGCGCTTTCAAGACGCCATCTTGATGGATACCTGAGGCATGTGCAAACGCATTGGCACCCACCACCGCCTTGTTGGGTTGAACCACAAAGCCGGTAGTTTGGCTCACCATGCGGCTCGCAGCCAGAATATGTTTGGTATCAATGCCTAAATCAAGATCGAAGTAATCTCTCCGAGTTTTGACCGCCATGACGATTTCTTCCAGGCTGCAATTGCCTGCCCGTTCGCCTAAACCGTTGATGGTGCACTCCACCTGACGCGCACCCCCAATTTTCACGCCAGCCAGAGAATTAGCGACAGCCATTCCTAAATCGTTGTGGCAGTGAACAGACCAGATTGCCTTGTCAGAATTGGGAATACGCTCTCGCAGTGTCTTGATGAAATTTCCATAAAGCTCTGGAACCGCATAACCCACCGTGTCTGGCACATTGATGGTGGTGGCACCCTCATCAATCACGGATTCAAGGACGCGGCAAAGAAAATCAACGTCACTGCGGTAGCCGTCCTCAGGGCTGAACTCTACATCGCCAACCAAATTTCGGGCAAAGCGCACGGCCTGTTTGGCCTGCTCAAACACCTGATCCGGCGTCATCCGCAATTTTTTCTCCATATGCAATGCGGACGTGGCAATGAAAGTGTGGATTCTTGCATTGGCTGCGCCCTTGAGGGCTTCAGCAGCACGAGAAATATCGCGATCATTGGCACGTGACAGAGAACAAATGGTCGAATCTTTAATGGCATTCGCAATGAGTTGCACCGCTTCAAAGTCACCATTGGAGCTGGCAGCAAATCCCGCTTCAATGACATCTACCTTCAGCCGCTCTAATTGACGGGCAATGCGCAGTTTTTCGTCCTTATTCATGGAGGCACCGGGAGACTGTTCTCCATCACGCAAGGTGGTGTCAAAAATGATCAATTTGTCCGACATTTAATTTCTCCTGAGTTTCTGAAAAATTCCGCAGCTCAAAGTGTGATTTCCATAACAAAAAGCCCGCTGCAGATGCAAACGGGCTTTGGGTTTAGGTAAGAGCGCGCTCTACCGTCTCCGCCCGTTAGGCGTTGTTAGTAGATCTAGCAATTTGGAATTCATGAAATCAATGTACCACAATTCAAATACGAGGGCGGCAAGGACATTGTCTTGCTGGACAGTTCAATGGAGACCGCGTTCGTCGGGCTCATCTTTGGAGGTACTGATGACACTGGTTGGCTGACCTTTAGCCTTGCGCCAAAAGTACAAAAAGTAGCCACTCATTCCGTAAATAACAAAGACGCCAAACATGACAATCGGTGGGTCAATATTGATGACTGCGATGCCCAAAACTATAAGCACAATAACGACAAAGGGTACGCTTTTTTTGAGGTGCAGATCCTTAAAGCTGTAAAAAGGTACATTGGTCACCATCGTCAAACCAGAGTACAAAGCAAGCACAAACATAGGCCAAGCTACGCTTGGTCCTTTGATGCCCAAGTCAGTCATCAGCCAGATGAACCCTGCCATCAACGCCGCTGCTGCGGGAGAAGGTAAGCCTTGGAAATACCGTTTGTCGACGACCGCCGTATTGACGTTAAAGCGGGCCAGCCGCAGCGCAGCACAAGCGCAGTAAACGAAAGCAGCTATCCATCCCCAGCGACCTAGGCCTTGAAGTGCCCAGACATACGAGATGATGGCCGGAGCGGCGCCAAAGGACACCATATCTGAGAGTGAGTCCATTTGCTCGCCGAAGGCACTTTGGGTATTGGTCATACGCGCCACACGACCGTCCAGGCTATCTAGCACCATGGCACAAAAAACACCAATAGCAGCCAGTGAAAATTGTCCATTGATCGCCATGATGACCGCATAAAAACCACCAAAAAGTGCGGCCAGGGTGAACAGATTCGGCAACACGTAAATCCCCTTGCGAGGCTTTTTAATAACGACTTCTTCGCTATCTGGGCTATCTGAATCGTTGACGTCTTGCATAGAATATTTCTCCTGAATCCAATAGTAACAAAGGCCACAAAAGTGGCCTTTGTTCATTGCGTCAAAACTGCTTAGTTGCGGGTTTGGTCCACTAACTTGTTCTTTTTGATCCATGGCATCATGGCGCGCAGGGTCTCGCCCACTTGCTCAATTTGATGCTCTGATGTCAAACGACGACGGCTGAGCAGCGTTGGGGCGCCCGCCTTGTTTTCAAGAATGAAACTCTTGGCATATTCGCCCGTCTGGATGTCTTTCAGACATTGACGCATAGCATCTTTAGTGGCGCTGGTGATGATGCGAGGGCCTGTCACATACTCGCCGTACTCAGCGTTGTTGGAGATGGAGTAGTTCATGTTGGCAATACCGCCTTCATAGATCATGTCCACAATCAACTTGAGTTCGTGCAAGCACTCGAAATACGCCATTTCAG
>JBIKZP010000206.1:0-5003 GCA_044354655.1 Rhodoferax sp.
GGGCAATACCCATGAACAGGGCACCGGCCACACGGTCAAGCCAATGCATACCGCGCTGAACCAGGCTGGCGCGCCGGGCCATCCAGGCCGCAGCCAGCGCCCAGCCGATGTTGACCGGTAGGGCATTGACGTTGAACAGCACACCCAGCGCCAGAAACAGCCAGATCGGGTTGGCCGCGCTGGGGGCAATGAACTGCGGCACAAAAGCCAGAAAAAAGATCGCTACTTTGGGGTTGAGCACATTGGTCCAGAACCCGCCTGTGAATACCCGCCACAGGCTGTCCGCAGCGGGCGCCTGAGACTGTGCTGCAGCGGCCAACGGGCTGGCGCCGGCTCGCGACAGCAGCAGCTTCACGCCCATCGTCAGCAGGTACGCCGCACCGGCCCACTTCAGCACACCAAAGGCGGAGGCCGATGTCGCCAGCAAAGCGCCCACGCCCAACGCGGCAGCAAAGGCATGCACAAAGCAACCCGCCGTGATACCCAGCCCGGCGATGATGCCGGTACGCGCACCGCTGCGCAGCGCATGCGTCACGATGTAGAGCACATCCGGCCCGGGCGTGAGGTTGAGCAGCAAGCCCGCCACGATGAAAAGCCCCAGGTGTTCAATGCCGGCCATCTCTTAAACCTTCAGGCCTGGAAAAACTCGCGCAGGGCCGCAAGGGTGACGTCCACGCCGGCAGCATCCACGTCCAGATGGGCCACAAAGCGCAGCCGGTACAAGCCCGTGGTCAAAATACCGCGCGCTGCCAAAAAGGCCATCAACTCAGGGGCACGTTCCTTGGCCAGCCCCACCAAGTCAACGAACACAATATTGGTTTGCGGTGCTTCCACCACCAAGCCCGCCATGCCGCTCAGGCCCTGTGCCAATTGCTGAGCCAGTGCATGGTCTTGCGCCAGCCGGTCCACTTGGTGTGTCAACGCATAACTGCCCGCGGCGGCCAGTACGCCGGCCTGGCGCATGCCGCCACCTGCCATCTTGCGCACACGGTGGGCGCGGCCCACAAACTCGCGGCTGCCACACAAGACCGAGCCCACGGGGGCACCTAAGCCCTTGCTCAGGCACACCGATACGCTGTCAAAACACTGCGCAATGCGGCGCGCCTCCACCCGGGCATCGGTTCCGGTCAAAGCCGCCTGCGCAGTAGCGGCATTGAACAAGCGCGCGCCATCCAGGTGACGCGCCAAACCGCGACTTTGCGCCAGCGCCGTGGCTTGCTGCACATAGTCAAAAGGCAGCAACTTGCCACCCAGCGTGTTCTCCAGCGACAGCAAGCGGGTGCGGGCAAAGTGGGCGTCATCGGGCTTGATGGCCGCTTCAATATCGGCCAGCGCCAGTGTGCCGTCGGCCTGGTGGTTGAGCGGCTGCGGCTGCACACTGCCAAATACGGCGGCGCCGCCCCCCTCCCAACGGTAGCAATGCGCCATTTGGCCCACGATGTATTCGTCGCCCCGCTGGCAGTGCGCCAAAATTGCGCACAAATTGCTTTGCGTGCCCGTGGGCACAAACAACGCCGCCTCAAAACCCAGCAAGGCGGCCATCTGGTCCTGCAAGGCGTTCACACTCGGGTCGTCGGCAAACACATCGTCCCCCAAAGGGGCGCTGAACATGGCTTGGCGCATACCGGGCGTGGGCTGCGTCACGGTATCGCTGCGCCAATCAACTGTTTTCAAAGCTGCGGTGTGCATGGTGAGGACCTTTCGTCACTTCAAGAAGCGGTGGAGGAAAGCAAAAAATTCTTCAACAAATCATGGCCGTATTCGGAGAGGATGCTCTCGGGATGAAACTGCACGCCTTCAATGGCCAGCGTGGCGTGCTTCACCCCCATGATCTCACCGTCTTCAGTCCAGGCCGTGACCTGCAAAAAAGCGGGGCAACTGGCGCGCTCAATGGCCAGCGAGTGGTAGCGGTTGACCGTGAACCGCTCTGGCAGGCCGGCAAACACACCGGTCTGGCTGGTGGTGATGACACTGGTCTTGCCGTGCATCAGTTGCTGCGCCCGCACAATCTTGCCGCCAAAAGCTGCGCCAATGGCCTGATGACCTAGACACACCCCCAGTATCGGCACCCGGCCGGCGAACTGGCGAATCGCGGCCACCGAGATGCCGGCTTCGGCCGGAGAACACGGGCCGGGTGAAATCACCAGGCGGTCGAGTTGCCCGGCCTTCAGCCGCGCCTCCAGATCGTCCAGCGTGATCTCGTCGTTGCGAAACACCTCCACCTCGGCCCCCAACTCGCCAAAGTACTGCACGATGTTGTAGGTGAAAGAGTCGTAGTTGTCGATCATCAACAGCCGGATTTTTTTAGCCATGGCGGGCTTGTCTGTTTTGTTCATAGCGTTCACTCCAACCCTTCTTCCACCAGCTCAGCCGCGCGAAGCAAGGCTCGGGCCTTGGCCTCGGTTTCGCGCCATTCCAGCTCGGGCACCGAGTCGGCCACCACACCGGCGGCCGCCTGCACGTACAGGGTCTGGTCTTTGATGATGCCGGTGCGAATGGCAATGGCCACATCCATGTCACCGGCATAACTTAGGTAACCGCAGGCGCCACCATAGAGGCCGCGCTTGGTCGGCTCTAACTGGTCTATCAACTCCATGGCATGCACCTTGGGGGCGCCGGTGAGCGTACCGGCCGGAAAGGTGGCTTTGAGCACCTCCATGCTGCCCAGCGCTTGGCCGTTTGGGCCGCTGACCAACAAGCCCTCCACATTGCTCACGATATGCATGACATGGCTGTAACGCTCCACACTGAAGGCCTCGGTCACCTGCACGCTGCCGACCTGGGCAATACGGCCAATGTCGTTGCGCGCCAGGTCAATCAGCATCACGTGCTCGGCGCGCTCTTTCGGGTCGTTGATCAGCTCGGCCTCGGCCACCTTGTCCAAGGCCTGGCTCGCACCGCGCGGTCGGGTGCCGGCCAGCGGACGAATGGTGATTTTTTGCTCGGTCTTGCCGTTCAGCTCCACCTGCTCCTGGCGCACCAGAATCTCAGGGGAGGCGCCCACCACATGGAAGTCGCCAAAGTGGTAGTAGTACATATAAGGGCTGGGGTTGAGCGCACGCAGAGCCCGGTACAGGCTCAAGGGCGACTCGGTGTAGCGCTTCTTGATGCGCTGGCCCACCTGTACCTGCATGAAGTCGCCACCGGCAATCAAGGCTTTGGCGCGCTCCACGGCGGCAATGTAGTCGGCCTTGGCAAAGTCGCGCTCGGCCGGGTAACTTTGCGTGGGCTTGACGACCGGCGCGCTGACCGAATAACGCAGCTGTTCTTTGAGTTCGCGCAAACGCTTCTTGGCGTTGGCATAGGCCTCCGGCCGGGTGGGGTCAGCGTAGACGATCAGGTAGAGCTTGCCCGACAGGTTGTCGATAACTGCCAACTCCTCGCATTGCAACAGCAGAATATCGGGGCAGCCCAGGGTGTCGGGTGGACATGTGGCTTCGAGCTTTTTCTCGATGTAACGCACGGCGTCGTAACCAAAATAACCGGCCAAACCGCCACAAAAACGTGGCAAACCAGGCCGCAGCGCCACTTTGAAGCGCTTTTGGTAAGCCGAGATGAAATCCAGCGGATTCATGGTGGAGGTTTCCACCACCTCGCCGTCGGTCACCACCTCGGTGCGCACATCGGCGCCAAAACCCATGGCGCGCACCAGCGTATGCGCGGGCAGGCCAATAAAGCTGTAGCGGCCAAAACGCTCTCCGCCCACCACCGACTCCAGCAAGAAACTGAATTTACCCCCATCTTTGGAGTGCGCCAGCTTCAGGTACAAGGACAGCGGCGTTTCCAGGTCGGCAAACGCCTCGGCCATCAGGGGAATGCGGTTATAGCCTTGGGCACTCAGGCTTTTAAATTCGAGTTCAGAGATCACGGAAAAATTCTTTCACTTCAAGGCTGAGCCCAGCGCACGGCGGGATCAGCGGGCAGCCAGGGAGGCTGCAGTCCATTCAACCAGAGGGACAAGTCAGGCGCGAGCCGACCTGGCGGCCAAGGGGCGCCAAAGCCAGGCTCCCCGGTCGCTTGACCCTGTGATGTGCAGACGATGAATGAACATGCTCGCAGTGTATCAAACGTCAAACGCCCAGGCGGGCCAGCGAGTCGGTATAGGCATCAGCGTCTACCGCGCGAATGGGTTGGCCATGGTTGTAGCCATATGTCACCAGCAGTACCGGGCAACCAGCGGCCCGCGCCGCCTGCGCATCGTTGCTGGAGTCGCCCACCATCAGGGTCCGTGCGGGCACAGTCCCCAGGGCTGAGCAGGTTTCAAGCAAAGGCAGCGGATGTGGCTTTTTGAACGCATAAGCGTCACCGCCCGAGATAATTTCAAAAAAACCATCCAACCCCTTGGCCGCCAGCAGCGCCAGCGCAAACCGGGTGGGCTTGTTGGTCAGACAAGCCAGCCGCAGGCCACGGCGTTGCAGTTGTTGCAGCCCCTCCAGGACACCGGGGTACACCGTGGCGTGCTGGCCATTGATACGCAGGTAATGGCGCTGGTAGTGCGCCAAGGCTTGCGCAAACAGCGGATGCGCCTGGTCTGCGCCCGCAGCCTTAGGGGCGGCTGAACCCACTGCCCCCAACGCGCTGTCCCACAGGGTCAGCACGCTGTTAACCAAATGCTCGGAGCCCTTGCCCACCAAAGTCTCCACCGTGGGGCGCTCCACCCGGCGTTGCGCAAACGGGGCGGGCAAGTCGGCCAGCATCAAGTTCAGCGCCACCACAAAGTCGCCCAGGGTATCGACCAGCGTACCGTCCAGGTCGACGATCACTGCATCCAGATCGGCCAGGTTCACCGAACGAACTGTCAACACACGTCCACCCACTGCCCTTGCGTCACCGCTGCCAACTGCGCCAGGCTGATGCGCACTGCGCTGTGGGTGGAGCCTGCAGCGGGCAATACCTCGTCATACTTTTGCAGCGACTTGTCCAGGTAGACCGGCAAGGGCTGCGCCAAGCCAAACGGGCAGACGCCGCCCACCGGATGACCGGTCAGCATGGCCACCTCGTCG
>JBIKZP010000207.1:0-4991 GCA_044354655.1 Rhodoferax sp.
TGGACCAGTTCAACCAGCTCGGGCTGGACGTGCACCAGGTGGTGCATGCCACCGGCAGCGCCGGCACCCAGGCTGGCTTGGTGGCCGGTCTGGAGGGCACGCGCAGCGGTATCTCCGTACTGGGTATTGGTGTGCGCGCGGCGCAGGCCGCACAAGAACAAAACGTCTACAACCTGGCGGTTAAAACGGCTGACCTGCTGGGCGTGCCGGGTGCGGTGTCGCGTGAGAGCGTCAAAGCCAACTGCGACTACGTGGGTGCCGGTTATGGCTTGCCCACAGCCGGCATGGTGGAGGCCGTCACGATGCTGGCCCGCCTGGAAGGCATCTTGCTTGACCCCGTGTACTCAGGCAAGGGCATGGCCGGCCTGATAGACCTGTGTCGCAAGGGCCACTACCAGAAGGGTCAGAACGTTGTGTTTGTGCATACCGGAGGCGCCGTGGCGCTGTACGGCTACACCGACACCTTCAAAGACCTGACCCCGCTGTGACCTCAACATCAGGCGTGACCCCATGATTGGCGTACTCGGCGGCATGGGCCCATTGGCCACGCTGGACTTTTTCCAAAAAGTGCTGTCCTCCACCCCGGTGGTGAGCGAGCTGGACCATGTGCCCCTGCTGATCCAGTCTGACCCTCGCCTGCCCTCAAGGCCGGACGCCATTCTGGCGGGTGGGCCGTCCCCCTTGCCCGACCTGATGCGTGCGCGTGACCGGTTGATTGCCGCCGGCGCCACCGCCTTGGCCATGCCCTGCAACACCGCGCACTATTGGTACGCTGATCTGGCTCAGGATTGTCCGGTGCCTTTTTTGAGCATTCTGGATGCCTGCATGGACGAGCTGCCCATGGTCTGCGCCCCCGGCGCCAAGGTGGGACTGCTGGGTACGCGAGCCACGCTGGCAACCCACCTGTTTGACGACCGGCTGGTGGCGCAGGGCTATGTCCCGGTCTTGCCGTCTGAAGAGGTGCTGAGCCAACTGGTCTTACCGGCTATTGCCGGGGTCAAGGCCGGCCACACCGCTGAGGCGGCACCCTTGCTGGAGCGTGCGGTGGAGATTTTGCTCAGCCAGGGCGCGACGGCTGTGATTCTGGCCTGCACGGAGATTCCGGTGGCGCTGGACGCGCTGGCCTCGCCGCTGCGTCAGCACTGCATTGACTCAACCGGCGCGTTGGCCCGCCAATGCGTGGCCTGGTGGGGTCGACCTAGGACTTAGTTCAGTCTGACCTGCCAGAAAGCCTGGCTCAGGCTTTCACATCCACATGCTGGCCCTTGCTTTTGGGTTCTTGGTTATCGCGCACTTCGCGGTTATCGCGAATCTCGCGGTTTTCGACGTTTTGCGCCCGGGCGTACTCGTTCTTGTTGGATGGCAGGGGCGCCAAGGCCTGGCGCACCGGCTCGGTTTTTTCGGGCTTGGGGGCTGGCGCCTCGTTGCGGGCAGCTTGGGGCGGCAACGACGGACGGGTATGTGAAACGGGTGAAACGCTCATGAACTTCTCCGGGCAGGTGGGGGCTAGTTTAGCGCGAACGTTTAGTGCGAACACTTAGCGCAAAGGAAACAGTCCGTGCAGGGTCTTCGCCCTGGTGACATGAAAAATACTCATGCCCGCCCGGCAAAAATATGGACCAAGGCGGCCTTTGTTCGCTGCTACATTAAAAATCATCAAATTTTCTCTGGAGAACCGCCCCATGACCGACGAAGCCACGACGCCCGCAGCCGCCCCTAGACGACGCGCTGGTCGCGGCAGCGGCACCATCCGGGTCGCCCCCTCAACGGTCAAGTACCGCAAACTCAAGCACCGCTTTCCTTTCACGCCCGTGGTGTCTGAAGACGAGCTGGAGTCCATACACAACGCCTCGCTGACCGTGCTCGAAGAAATGGGCATTGACTTCATGCACCCCGAGGCGCGGGCCATTCTGAAAAAAGCCGGCGCCGATGTGCGTGAAGGTTCGGAGCGCGTGCACTTTGACCGCCAGCTGATCATGGAGACGATCAAGACCTGCCCGTCCGAATTCACGCTGCACGCCCGCAACCCGGAGCGCAACGTGCGCATTGGCGGCAAGAACTTGGCTTTTGCACAGGTGGCCAGTCCGCCCAACTGCGCCGACATGAACGGTGGCCGACGGGCCGGCAACCAGCAGGACTTTCGCAACCTGGTCAAACTGGCCCAGTGTTACGACATCATTCATTGCAGCGGTGGCTACCCGGTAGAGCCGGTCGATATTCATGCCTCGGTGCGCCACCTGGACTGCCTGTCCGACATTGCCAAACTCACCGACAAAGCCTTTCACGTCTACTCACTGGGCAAGGAACGCAACCAGGACGGCATGGAGATTGCTCGCATTGCCCGGGGCGTGAGCCACGAACAGTTTGAGGCCGAGCCCTCGATCTTCACCATCATCAACAGCAACTCGCCACGCAAGCTCGACACGCCCATGCTGCAAGGCATCATGGAAATGTCCTCGCGCAACCAGATCGTCATGCTCACGCCCTTCACGTTGGCCGGTGCCATGGCGCCGGTAACGATTGCCGGCGCGCTGGTGCAGCAAAACGCCGAAGCCCTGGCCGGTATTGCCTTCACCCAAATGGTGCGCCCCGGCGCGCCGGTGGTGTACGGGGGCTTTACCAGCAATGTGGACATGAAAAGCGGTGCCCCCGCCTTTGGCACACCCGAGTACATGAAAGCCGTGCTGGCGGGTGGTCAGTTGTGCCGCAAGTACGGCGTGCCCTACCGCACCTCCAACGTGAACGCGGCCAACACCGTGGATGCGCAGGCGGCTTACGAGTCGGTGTTTTCACTCTGGGCACTGACCCAAGGTGGCGGCAACTTCATCATGCACTCGGCCGGTTGGCTGGAAGGCGGCCTCACCGCCTCGTTTGAGAAGTTCATTCTGGACTGCGACCTGCTGCAAATGGTGGCCGAGTACCTGACGCCGCTGGATGTCAGCGAGTCGGCGCTGGGCTTGGATGCCATCCGCAGCGTGGAGCCTGGCGGCCATTACTTTGGCACGGCACATACGCTGGAGCGCTTCGAGACGGCGTTCTACTCGCCTATCATCTCCGACTGGCGCAACTTTGAAACCTGGCAGGAAGCCGGCAGCCCCACCTCTTACCAGCGGGCCAACGCCATCTGGCAAAAAGAACTGGCCGCCTACCAGCAGCCCGCCATGGACCCGGCCATTGCAGAAGAACTCGACGCATTTGTGGCACGACGCAAAGCCGAAGGTGGCGCCCCGACTGATTTTTAATGGCGATGCCCGCCGGGCACCGACTGAATTGATAACTCTGATTGACCCTTCAAAAAGGAATAAAGCGTGAAGACGACAGCACAAGTGGTAGTGATTGGTGGCGGTGTGGTGGGGTGCTCGGTGCTCTACCACCTGACCAAAAAAGGTTGGAGCGATGTCATGCTCCTGGAACGTGACCAGCTCACCTCGGGCTCCACCTGGCATGCCGCCGGTGGCTTTCATACCCTGAACGGTGACCCCAACGTGGCCATGCTGCAAAGCTACACCGTCAACCTGTACAAAGAGCTGGAAGAAATATCGGGCCAGTCCTGCGGCTTGCACAAGTCGCCCGGCATCATGCTGGCCGACACGCCTGAGCGCATGGAGTTTTTGAAAATGACCGTGGCGCGCGGCCGCTACTTAGGCATGGAGACCGAAATCATTTCGGTCAAGGAAGCCAAAGACTACTTCCCCTTCATTGAAGACAAATACTTTTTGGGTGCCTTGCTCGACCCCAATGAAGGCCACCTTGACCCCAGCGGCACCACCTACGCCTACGCCAAAGCGGCCCGCCTGGGCGGCGCCACGATTGAGGTGCAAACCAAAGTCGAAAGCCTGGAGCAAAAACCCGACGGCCATTGGCGCGTCATCACCAACAAAGGCGTGATCGAGTGCGAGCACGTGGTCAACGCCGGGGGCCTGTGGGCCCGCGAGGTGGGCCGCATGGTGGGCATTGAGCTGCCAGTGCTGGCCATGGAACACATGTACCTGGTGACGGACGACATTCCTGAAGTGGTGGCTTTCAACAAGCAGTACGGCAAGGAAATCGGCCATGTGATCGACTTTGGCGCCGAGAGCTACCTGCGCCAAGAAGGCAAGGGCATGGTGTTGGGCGTGTACGAGCAAGCCGGCAAGCCTTGGTCGACGAAGACCACGCCTTGGAGCTTTGGCCAGGAGCTTTTAGCCCCCGACCTGGACCGCATCGCGCCCTCGCTGGAAAT
Source organism: Rhodoferax sp. (assembly GCA_044354655.1). GTDB lineage: Bacteria > Pseudomonadota > Gammaproteobacteria > Burkholderiales > Burkholderiaceae_C > Rhodoferax. The sequence continues at coordinate 4,223 of JBIKZP010000207.1, forward strand.
TGCCTTCAAGCACTTCCCCACCCTGGAAAACGCCGGTATCAAACGCGTTATCAACGGCCCCTTCACCTTTGCACCCGACGGCAATCCGCTGGTGGGCCCGGTGCAGGGACGCACCAACTTCTGGTCTGCTTGCGGCGTGATGGCCGGCTTCAGCCAGGGCGGCGGCGTCGGCCTGGCGCTGTCTAACTGGATGGTGGACGGCGACCCCGGATTTGACATTTGGGGCATGGACGTGGCGCGCTACGGCGACTGGGCCACCCGCAACTACACCAACGCCAAGGTGCGTGAGAACTACTCACGGCGTTTTCGCATTCGCTTTCCCAACGAGGAGTTACCCGCAGGCCGTCCGCTGCAAACCACCTCGCTGTACGACACCTTCATCGCGCAAGGCGCGGTGATGGGCGACTCCTGGGGCATGGAAACCCCGCTGTGGTTTGCGCCCAAGGGCACTGAGGCCAAAGACATCGTGTCCTTCCACCGCTCCAACGACTTTGAGCCGATCAAGGCCGAAGTCATGGCGGTGCGTCAAGGCGTGGGCGTCACCGAGATTGCCAACTTTGCCAAGTACGAAATCAGCGGCCCGGGTGCCGAGGCTTTCCTGCTCCAGGTCATGACCAACACCATGCCCAAGATCGGCCGCCTGATGCTGACGCCGATGCTGAACCACAACGGCAAGATCATTGGCGACTTCACCATTGCCAAGGCTGCCGAGAACCGCTACATGATGTGGGGTTCCAGCCAGGCGCAGGTCTACCACATGCGCTGGTTC
>JBIKZP010000009.1:0-16016 GCA_044354655.1 Rhodoferax sp.
TGCTGCCCTTGCAGGTGTTGCTCAACAACCTGCTCTACGACGTCTCTGAAATAGCGCTGCCGCTGGACAATGTAGACGCGCAAGACCTGCAGCAACCGCGCCAGTGGGACATGGGTTTTATCCGCAGCTTCATGCTCAGCATTGGCCCCATCAGCTCGGTCTTTGACTTCTTGACCTTCTACGGCCTGAGCCTGTTGTTTGGCCTGCAAGAGAGCTTGTTCAGAACCGGTTGGTTTGTCGAGTCCATGGCCACTCAGGTGCTGGTGATCTTCGTCATCCGCACCCGCCTCAACCCCCTGCGCAGCCGTCCTAACCGCTGGTTGGTCCTGACCTCTGTGGCCGTGCTGGCCGTGGCCCTGGCCTTGCCCTTCAGCCCCCTGGCCCCGGTACTGGGCTTTGCCGCGCTACCTGCCATTTACTTTGCGTGGCTTGCCGCCCTGCTGTTGGCTTACCTGCTGGCCGTAGAAGTGGCCAAGCAATGGTTTTATAAACGACGCGCGGGGCGAGCAGGGCGAGTAGGGTAACCCACTCAATTGCCCCAATCTCCCCGCACCCACTGGGCCTGCGCTTCGGTTTCTATCGTGCCGGGGCGGGCGCTGCGAACTTGCGCAATGGCCTCGTCGGCGCCCCATCCGTTCAAGGTGAGCAGCTTGGCCACCACCATGCCGGTGCGACCCAGGCCGGCGGCGCAGTGCACCAGCACGCGGTCGCCGCGCGCCAGGGCGGCGTTCAGGGTGGGAGCCTGTTGTTGCCACGCCGCCAGTGCATCGGGGCCGGGTGTGCCCATGTCGGTGATGGGAATGTGCAGCCAGGTGAGGGGCGTGCTGGCCATGGCCTGGGCAAAGCCGGGCACGCCCAGACGCGCAAACTCGGGGCTCTCCACCAGGCTCAGCACGGTGCTGGCGCCCCAGGCTTGAATGGCGTCCAGGTCTTGCGCCAGGTCACGCATCCAGGCCAGGCCGCTGCCGTCCACACCTCGGCGTCCCGGGCAGTGGCTCATGCCCAGTACACCGCCTTGGGCCAGGCTGATGGTGTTGATGCGCAGTGGGCCTTGGGCCTCTTGCTGTGGTGTGGGAATAGAAGTCATGGGGGGCGAGGATGGCACTTCAAAAAAGATGGGGCCAAGCATAGTCGCCGGGCGCGTGCTGCGTCAATTCATCACGGTCCCGTCAAGCAAGGGCCACCCTTGACACGCATCAACACGGCCAGAGCGGTACGCGGCAAAAATAAAACATGAGCTGATAGGCCAAGCGGCCACACCCTGGGTTCACATGACAGAAGACACCGGACTAAGTGCAGTCGAGGCCGCCAAGCGCCTGCAAGACGATGGCCCCAACCGCGTGCCGGGCGAGTCGCGGCGCAACCTGCGCGCCATCGTGCGCGAGACGTTGCAGGAACCCATGTTCATGCTGCTGCTGGCGGCCGGGCTGCTGTACCTGCTGCTGGGTGATTTGCAGGAGGGCCTGATCATGCTGACCCTGGTGCTGGCGGTGCTGGGCCTCACCTTGTTTCAAGCGGGCCGCACCGAACGCGCCATGCAGGCCCTGCGCGACCTCAGCAGCCCGCGCGCCCGCGTGTTGCGCGATGGCCAGACCCTGCGCATTGCGGGTGCCGAGGTGGTGCAGGGCGACTTGCTGTTGCTGGCCGAAGGCGAGCGCATAGCGGCGGACGCCATGCTGCTCAGCGGCACGGGCCTGCAGGTGGACGAGTCGTTGCTCACGGGGGAGTCGGTGCCGGTGCGCAAGCTGGCGGGTGCGGCAATGGCGCGTCCCGGCGGCGAAGACCTGGCCAGCCTGTTCTCGGGCACGCTGGTGGTGCAGGGCCACGGACTGGCACGCGTGACGGCCACCGGTGCGCGCAGCGAGATGGGGCGCATCGGCCATGCGCTTGAAAGTCTGGTGGAGGAAAGGTCGCCGCTCAAGAAACAGACGGCGCGGCTGGTGCGTCTGCTGGCCTGGGTGGCCTTGGGCGGCAGTGTGCTGATGGTGGGGGTGTCTGGCCTGCAACATGGCGACTGGCTGAGTGCGTTGTTGGCCGGCATTGCGCTGGCCATGGCCTTGCTGCCTCAGGAGTTCACCGTGGTGCTGACCGTGCTGCCCGCACTGGGCGCCTGGCGCTTGTCGCAGCACCGGGTGCTGACTCGGCGCTTGAGTGCCATTGAGACCCTGGGCGCCACCTCGGTGTTGTGCGTGGACAAGACCGGCACGCTGACCGAGAACCGCATGACAGTGGCGCAACTTTATGTGCCGGATGACGGCTTGAAGTCGCCAGCCTTGTCGGCAGAGGGTTTGCCAGGCCAGCACTTGGCGGTGGACTACGCCAGCTCGCCCAGCCTGCCCGAGCGGTTTCACACCTTGGTGGAGTACTCCATTCTGGCCAGCGTGGCTGAGCCCTTTGACCCCATGGAGAAGGCCTTTCACCGCCTGGGCCAACACTTCTTGCAAGACACCGAGCACTTGCACCGCGACTGGACCTTGGAACATGCCTACGGCCTGAGCACGCAGCTGCGCGCCATGTCGCATGTGTGGACCGCGCTGGACGACGTGGCCCACGTGGTGGCGGCCAAGGGCGCGCCCGAGGCCATTGTGGATTTGTGCCACCTACCTGCTCACGCGCAAGCGCGCGTGGCGCAAGCGGTAGACCGGATGGCGGCGCAGGGTTTGCGTGTGCTGGGCGTGGCGCAAGCCCGTTATGACGGCGCGCACTGGCCCCGCGTGGCGCATGATTTTGCGTTTGAATTTGTGGGCCTGCTGGGCTTGGCCGACCCCTTGCGTGCCGAGGTGGCGCAGGCCGTGGCCGAATGCCGAACCGCCGGCATTCGGGTGCTCATGATCACCGGCGACTACCCGGCCACGGCGCTCACCGTGGCGCGCCAGGCTGGGCTGGCGGTGGCGCGGGATGCCTCTTCAGAATCTTCAGCGTCCTCAGCGTCTTCCGTGCTATCGGGCGACACCCTGGGCACGCTGGACGATGCGCAGCTGCAGGCCCGGTTGCGCACGGTCAACGTCTGCGCCCGTATTTCACCTGAACAAAAGCTGCGCATTGTGCAAGCCCTCAAGGCCAACGGCGAGGTGGTGGCCATGACGGGCGACGGCATCAACGACGCCCCCGCGCTGAAGGCGGCGCATGTGGGCGTGGCCATGGGCGGACGCGGCACCGATGTGGCGCGGGAAGCCGCCGCGCTAGTGCTGTTGGACGACAACTTTGGCGCGCTGGTGCAGGCGGTGCGTTTGGGTCGGCGCATTTTTGACAACCTGCGCAAGTCCATGTCCTACATTTTGGCGGTGCACGTGCCGGTGGCTGGGCTGGCGCTGATGCCGGTGCTGCTGGGCTGGCCGGTGGTGCTGTTCCCGCTGCACATTGCGTTTTTGGAGCTGGTAATTGACCCAGCCTGCTCCATGGTGTTTGAGAACGAGCCGGCCGAGGCCGATGCGATGCAGCGCCCACCACGCGATGTCACGGCGCCTTTATTTGGCGGACTGACCCTGGGGCTGGCTGTGCTGCAAGGCGTGGGCGTGTTGGTCATGGTGTTGGGTGCCTACGCCTGGGCATTTGCCCAATTGCCCGAGCCGCAGGCACGCGCCTTTGTCTTTAGCACGCTGGTGGTGGGCAACCTGGCGCTGATTTTTTCCAACCGCTCGGGCAGCGGCGCCTTGTGGCGCTCGCTCCAAGTGCCCAACCGCACCTTGTGGGGGGTGAGCGGGTTGACGCTGGGCTTTTTGGGGTTGGCTTTGTTTGTGCCTTGGCTGGCGAGATTGTTTTACTTTGGGCCGTTGGAGGCGCCGCACCTGCTGGCGGCGCTGGGGCTGGGGCTGCTCAGTGTGTTCTGGTTTGAGGCGATCAAATGGGCTCAGCGTCAAGCACGGTGACCGGCACGCGTTGCGCCAGTGCGCACATCAGTTCGTAGCCCACGGTGCCGGCGGCCTGCGCCACCTCGTCAATCGACAGCACGGCGCCATTGCTGGCACGCCCCCACAAGGTGACCTCGCTGCCAAAGCCGGCGCCTACGCCAGCATCCAGCAGGGGCTGCAGGTCAACCGTGAGCATGTCCATGCTGACGCGCCCCACGGTACGGGTGCGCACACCGGCCACCAGCACCGGGGTGCCGGTGGGGCACACGCGCCCATAGCCATCGGCATAGCCGCAGGCCACCACGCCGATGCGCATGGGTTTGTCGGCCACAAAGCTGGAGCCGTAGCCCACGCTGCTGCCCGCCACCAGGTCTTGGGTGCCGATGATCTTGGCGCTGAGCGTCATGGCCGGCGCCAGGCCCCAGTCGGCGGCGTTGTGGTGAGGAAAATCGGGTGAGCTGCCGTACACCGCAATGCCAGGGCGCACCCAGTCCGACACCACGCGGCTGGGATCGGCACTGTCCGCCTCGGTGGCGGTGGCGCTAAAGCGCAGCGTGGTGGCGCTGTTGCTCACGGTGCGTTCACCGGGCAGGTCGCGCGTGACGCGTTCAAACACCGCCAACTGGTGGGCAATGCCGGAGGCGCCGTCGGCGTCGCTGAAGTGGGTCATCAAGGAAATTTCGTCGACTTGGGGCAAGGCGTTCAAGCGCGTCCAGGCCGCGCGGTAACGCTCGGGCGTGAAACCCAGGCGATTCATGCCCGAGTTCATTTTGAGAAACACCCGGTGCGGCAGATTGGTCTTGTGGGTGGCCAGCATGTCGATCTGCTCCTCGCAGTGCACCGTGTGCCACAGGTCCAGGCGCGAGCACAGCTCCAGGTCGCGCAATTCAAACGCGCCTTCTAATAGAAGTATGGGGCCACGCCAACCCAGGGCGCGCACGCGCTGCGCTTCCTCCAGATCGAGCAGGGCAAAGCCGTCGGCGCCGCGCAGGCCTTCAAAGGCGCGCTCAATGCCGTGCCCGTAAGCGTTGGCTTTAACGATGGCCCAAACCCGTGCGTCAGGGGCGGCCTGGCGCATCCGTGCCAAGTTGTGGCGCAGGGCGTCGGTGTGGATGGTGGCGCTGATGGGACGGGGCATGGTGGATAGACCGAAGGAAGTTGGAATTGGGGGTGCTACAGATGGCCAGATTCTGACACCGAGCTACCGTGCTATAACCCGGTACCGTTTAAATCAAACCTCATTTAAAAACCCGTGTCACTGCCACGCATGCCCCTCTGTAGACAATGAAACGCGGCTTTTTTACCATCATGTCAGCGCAGTTTTTCAGCTCGCTGGCAGACAACGCTCTCTTTGTGACGGCGGTTCAACTGCTCAGAGGCGCCAATGCGCCCGAGTGGCAGCAAGCCGCATTGGTGCCCATGTTTGCGCTGTTTTATGTGGTGCTGGCCCCCTTTGTGGGCGCCTTTGCCGACTCCATGCCCAAGGGCCGGGTCATGCTGATCAGCAACTTCATCAAGATTGCCGGCTGCCTGCTGATGATGTTTGGCACCCACCCGCTGCTGGCCTATGCCGTGGTGGGTTTGGGCGCGGCGGCTTATTCACCGGCGAAATACGGCATCCTGACCGAACTGCTGCCCGCCTCGCAACTGGTCAAGGCCAACGGCTGGATTGAGGGCCTGACGATTGCCTCCATCATTCTGGGCGTGCTGCTGGGCGGCCAATTGGTGGGGCCAATTCTCTCCTCCATGCTGCTGTCGCTGGACCTGCCCCTGATCACCACCAGCGTGGACACGCCGCCTGAGGCTGCCATCAGTGTGCTGATTTTTGTCTACCTGCTGGCCACCTGGTTCAACACCTCCATTCCCCTGACGGGCGTGGACATGCGCCCCATGCCGCAACGCCTGACCGCCTTGTTGCCCGACTTCTGGCATTGCAACAAGCGCCTGTGGGCCGACAAATTGGGGCAGATTTCCCTCGCCTCCACCACCCTCATCTGGGGCGTGGCAGGCAATTTGCGGTTTATTGTGCTGGCCTGGGCGGCAGCGGCGCTGGGCTACTCGGTGACGCAAGCCTCGGCCCTGCAAGGCGTGGTGGCCATTGGCATGGCTGCAGGCGCCGTAGTGGCCTCCATGCGCATGCGGCTGGAAGACGGCCCGCGCGTCATCACGCTGGGCATTGGCATGGGCATTTTGATTATTTTGCTGATCTTCATTGACAACGTCTGGCTGGCCGCACCGTTTCTGATTTTGCTGGGTGCCCTGGGCGGCTTTTTGGTGGTGCCCATGAACGCCTTGCTGCAACACCGCGGCCACAACCTGATGGGCGCCGGGCGTTCCATTGCGGTGCAAAACTTCAACGAGCAGGCCTGCATTCTGGTGCTGGGCGCGGCCTACAGTTTCTCTACCGGCATGGGCTTGCCCACGTTTGGCGCCATTACCGCTTTTGGTTTGGTGATTGCCGGTTTCATGTGGCTCATCAAACGCTGGCACGCCAGCAACCTGGTGGCGCACCGCGCCGAGGTGGAGCACCTGCTGGACATTGCCCGCAACGACAACCTGCACGGTTGATGCCGCCGCTTTTGCTCGCGCCTGCGGCGCTGATGGTCAATGCCCTGGTGTTTGGCCTGTCGTGGTGGCCGTTTCGCCAACTTCAGGCGCTCGGTCTGCACCCCATGTGGACCACGTCCCTGACCTACCTGCTGGTGATTGTGGTGTTGGTGCTGCACCAGCCCAATGGCTGGCGCGGGTTCTTCAAGCACCCGGGCCTGCTGTTGCTGATGGTGGCCGCCGGCATGGCCAATGTGGGCTTCAACTGGGCCGTGACCGTGGGCGATGTGGTGCGCGCTGTTCTGCTGTTCTACCTGATGCCGGCCTGGGCCGTGTTGCTGGCCTGGCCGGTGTTGGCGGAGAAGCCCTCGGCCGGCTCGCTGTTTCGGCTGGCGCTGGCCTTGGTGGGCGTGGCGGTAGTGCTTAAAACGCCGGGCTCGGTCTGGCCGGTGCCGTCCAGTGCGGCCGATTGGCTGGCCCTGATGGGCGGCTTTTGCTTTGCCCTCACCAACGTCATGTTGCGCAAGTTGCAAGCCGTCAGCGGCAGTGCCCGCATGCTGGCCATGTTTGGCGGCGGCGCCCTCATGTCCACCAGCGCGGCGTTGTTGGGCATGAACCTAGGCGTGGTAAGCAGCCCGCCGCCTCTGGCCCTGCCCTGGGTGCTGGGCGTACTGGCCATGAGCGCGGTCTGGTTGCTCGCCAACTTCGCCTTGCAATACGGCGCCAGCCGCCTGTCCTCCAGCACCACCAGCATCATCATGCTGTCCGAAGTGGTGTTTGCCACCGTCTCCTCCGTACTATTGGGCGCTGGCACCTTGACCCTGAACACGCTGCTGGGCGGTGCACTGATTTTGCTGGCCTCGCTGTTGGCCGTGCTGAGTTTTGGCAAGCGCCGCTGATCGGGGGTAAACGCCGACATGCAGGCAAGGCCGGCGAGTTGCATAATGCCCAGCAGCCCGAAATTGCACTTAACCATCTGCTTTTAAACATGCCCAACGCGCTACCACTGGCCGTTCCCTACCGTGACCGCAAGCGCTATGCGTGGTTGTTTTCGCTGTTTATACCCGCCACCGTGTTGATTGGCCCGGCCTTGATGCTGACCACCGGCAACGCCTGGGCCTTGTGGATTCCGGTTGTTTTTTTCTACAGCGTGGTGCCTTTGCTGGATTTCTTCATGGGCGAAGACCAAAGCAACCCGCCAGAGGCCGCGGTGCCGGCTTTGGACGCAGACCCTTATTACCGTTGGATCACCTACTTGCTGGCACCAGTTCTGTGGGCGGCGTTTATTTACAGTGCCTGGTTTGTCATTCGAACCGATTTGCCTTGGTTTGGCACGCTGGCCATGGTGTTGACCAGTGGGTCTGTGGGCGGCTTTTGTATCAACTTGGGCCATGAACTGGGGCATAAAAATACGCGGCTGGAGCGCTGGCTCGCCAAAATCGTGCTGGCCCCTACGGGCTATGGGCATTTTTATATTGAGCACAACCGGGGCCACCACCGTGATGCGGCCACCCCGCTGGATCCGGCGTCCTCCCGCATGGGCGAGTCCATTTACCGCTTTATGCTGCGTGAAATGCCGGGTGCCTGGTGGCGCGCCTGGGACCTGGAAAAAACCCGTCTGCAAAAAAGCGGCCTGCCGGTTTTTTCATGGCACAACGAAATATTGCAGCCCGCCTTGCTGACCCTGCTGCTGTGGTCTACCTTGACGTTGTGGCTGGGCGTGCAGGTCTTGCCTTTTTTACTGGTCGTCTCGTTTTGGTCCAACTTCCAACTCACCTCGGCCAACTACATTGAGCACTACGGTTTGCTGCGCAAGCAGCGGGCGCCGGGCAAATATGAGGCCTGCCAGCCGCACCACTCCTGGAACAGCAACCACATCTTTACCAACTGGATTTTGTTCCATTTGCAGCGCCACTCGGACCACCATGCCCACCCCCTGCGGCGCTACCAGTCGCTGCGCCATTTTGATAATTTACCGACCTTGCCCAATGGCTACTTCGGCATGTTTTTCGTGGCCTACGTGCCGCCTTTGTGGTGGGCGGTCATGGACCATCGTTTACTGGCCATCGCCGGGCGCCATACCTCAGGCCTCAATATTGATCCCAAGCGCCGGGCGTTCCTGGTGGCGCGCTACGGGCTGATCGACGACGCCTAACGGACGCGTAACAGACGCCTAACAGACGCCTAACAGACGCGCAACCAACGTGTAAGCCGGCCAGCGGTTTTTTCATTTTTCTGGAGTCCCCTATGCCCACTGTCTATGATTTTGAAGCCCTGCAAATTGACGGCCAGCCGGTGGCCTTGAGCCAGTTCCAGGGTCAGGTGCTGCTGATCGTCAACACCGCCAGCGCCTGCGGTTTCACCCCGCAATTTGCCGGGCTGGAGGCTTTGCATAAAAGCTACGGCGACAAGGGCCTGGTGGTGCTGGGTTTCCCGTGCAACCAGTTTGGTGCGCAAGACAAGGGCAGCAATGACGAGATTGCCTCGTTCTGCCAGCGCAACTACGGCGTGAGTTTTCCGATGATGGCCAAGGTGGAGGTGAACGGAGCCAAGGCCCACCCGTTGTACCAGTGGTTGTGCGAGCAGGCGCCCGGTGTGCTGGGTACCAAGGCCATCAAGTGGAACTTCACCAAGTTTCTGGTGGGCAAAGACGGCCAGGTGCTCAAGCGCTACGCGCCTACCGACAAACCGGCCAGTCTGGACCAAGACATTCTGGCGGCGCTGGCGGCCTGAATCTTTTGAAGTCTTGAGGTCTTGAACCTTTAAGCACGTGCCGCGCGCAAAGCGGCCGCTGCTTCGCGCAGACTGGCGGCGGTGGTGTCCCAGCCCATGCAGGCGTCGGTGATGGACACACCGTAGCGCAGGTCTTCGGGGCGGCCCAATTTTTGGTTGCCTTCAAACAGGTTGGACTCCAGCATCACGCCCTTGAGCGCCTGGTTGCCATCGACCAACTGGTGCACCACGTTTTTCAGCACCAGTGCCTGCAAGGCGTGGTTCTTGCGCGAGTTGCCATGGCTGCAATCGACCACGATGTTGGGCGGTAATTGCGCCGCCTTCAAGGCCGCTTCAGCCTGGGCCACCGAGACCGAGTCGTAGTTGGGCACGTCGCCGCCGCGCAATATCAGGTGGCCCCAGGCGTTGCCCCGGGTTTGCGTGACCGCCACTTGACCGGTGCCATTGATGCCCAGAAAGGCGTGCGGCTTGGCGGCTGAGAGCATGGCGTTGATGGCGACTTCCAGGTCGCCATCGGTGCCGTTTTTGAAGCCCACCGGGCTGGACAAGCCACTGGCCATTTCCCGGTGCGTCTGGCTTTCTGTGGTGCGCGCGCCAATGGCGCTCCAGGCGATCAGGTCGCCCAGGTACTGCGGCGTGATCGGGTCCAGCGCCTCGGTGCCGCAGGGCAGCCCCAGTTCGTTGATGGCAATCAGCAGGCGCCGGGCAATGGCCAGGCCTTCTTCAATGTGGAACGAGTCGTCCATGCGCGGGTCGTTGACCAGCCCTTTCCAGCCCACCGTGGTGCGTGGTTTCTCGAAGTACACCCGCATCACCAGGAACAATTGGTCGGCCACTTCGGCGCGCAGGGCGTGCAGGCGTTGCGCGTACTCCATGGCGGCGCCAACGTCGTGGATCGAGCAGGGCCCCACCACCACCAGCAGACGTGGATCGCTGCCGTCCAGAATCCGGGTCAGCGCCTGGCGCGCCGTGCTAACGGTTTGCGTGACAGCCGCGCTGGCGGGAATGTCTTCATGCAGTTGGGCGGGTGACAGCAGCGGTTGCTGCGACACCACGTTCAGGTTTTCAAGGGTGCCGGGGAAACTCATGACAGCAGGTACTCATAAAAATGGATAAAAACAGGCGGCCAGCTTTTCAGGGCTGGGGCCTTTCGCTATCAATTTTAGAGCTTCAGGCGGACCGCGACAGTGCCTCGTCCAGCAGTTCCACCCAGTGGCGCACCGGCGTGGCGGTGCCGCTTTGCAAGTGGGTGATGCAGCCAATGTTGGCAGACACGATGGTGTCAGGTTTCTCCGCACCAAAAGTGTTGTTGAGGTGGCCTAGCTTGCGGTCGCGCAATTGGTAGGACAAATCTGGGTTCAACACCGAATAAGTTCCAGCCGAGCCGCAGCACAAATGCGCCTCGCAGCCGTTGATTTTGATGTCAAAGCCCAGCGCGCTCAAATGTTCTTCGACCTGGCCGCGCACCTGCTGCCCATGTTGCAGGGTGCAGGGGGGGTGAAACACGATGCGTCCGGCTTTGGCCCGCACCTGCTCACCCAGCGTTTGCGCCAGTTCGGGCAGCCATTCGCTCAAGTCGCGGGTCAACGCGCTGATGCGTGCGGCCCGCTCGGCGTAGACCGGGTCGTCTTGCAGAATATGGCCGTACTCTTTGACCGTGACGCCGCAGCCCGAGGCGTTCATGAGAATGGCTTCCACACCCGCGCTGCCATCGGTTCCCTCGATGTGCGGCCACCAGGCGTCAATGTTGGCGCGCATCTCGGCGCGTCCGCCGTCCTGGTCGTTGAGGTGAAACTTGACGGCGCCGCAGCAACCGGCCTTGGGCGCGATGACGGTTTGCACGCCCGCGGCATCCAGCACGCGCGCGGTGGCGCGGTTGATGTTGGGGCTCATGGCGGGTTGCACGCAGCCGGCCAGCATCAGCACGCGCCGGGCGTGCGTGCGGGTGGGCCAGGCACCTGCGGCTTGCGGCGCAGGCACTTTGTTTTTCAGGGCGCCGGGCAGCAGCGGGCGCACCAGTTGGCCGAGTTTCATGGCCGGGGCAAATAGCTGGGAGGGTAAGCCTTCTTTCAAGGCCCAGCGCAGCGCGCGTTCACCGGCGGGGCGCGCTACCTTGGCGTCCACCAGCTTGCGGCCAATGTCGAGCAAATGGCCGTAGTCCACCCCCGAAGGGCAGGTGGTTTCGCAGTTGCGGCAGGTCAAGCAGCGGTCCAGGTGCAGCTGGGTTTTGCGCGTGGGGGTTACGCCTTCTAGTACCTGCTTCATCAGGTAGATGCGACCGCGTGGGCCGTCGAGTTCGTCACCCAGTAGCTGGTAGGTGGGGCAGGTGGCGGTGCAAAACCCGCAGTGGACGCATTTGCGCAATATGGCCTCGGCGGCCTGGCCGTCGGCGGTGTGTTGGTATTCGGGGGCAAGCTGGGTTTGCATGGGGGTCCGCTTTCAGTTCGTGGCGAACAGGCGGCCGGTGTTGAACACCCCCGCTGGGTCAAACTGCTTTTGCAGCGCGGTTTGCAACTGCTGCTGCACCGCCGGCATGGGCGTGAAAACGCCTACGGTCTTGTCGGCCTCGCCGTAGGCCTGGCTGGTGCTAAACAGCGTGGCGTGGCCGCCCACGGCTTGTGCAGCCGCGCGCAGGTCGAGCGCGGCCGAGGCCGGGGCCCAGAGCCAGCGTAAGCCGCCCTGCCATTCAATGAACTGCGCGAAGGGCAAGTCCAGCACCGGCGCGGTTTGCGGCACACTCAGACGCCACAAGCACAGCGTGGGGCTGGGAGGGGTGAAAAAAGGCAAGGTCTGGTCGCGGCAGGCGGTCCAGTCAAGAGCGGCCTGGGCGTTGTCCATCACGATCACCTGGCCACCTTGTGCTTGCAGGTCGGCGCTCATGCGGGGAACAGCGGCTTGCACCGCCGCCACCGCGCCGCGCAGGCGCACAAACAGGTAGTCTTGCGCCGGGCTGGCGCTGGCATCCCAGACCCAGCAACTGGCGTTCAAAGGCAGCGGCTGGCCGCCCCAGCGGTGCAACAAGGCCAGCGCCTTGGCTTGCGACAGGCCGGCACACATCAGCGTGGCTTCAGCCGGTGCTGTGGGCAAGACCTTGAGCGAGACCTCGGTGATCACGCCCAGGGTGCCCAGGCTGCCAACGAGCAGGCGCGACACGTCATAGCCGGCCACATTTTTCATGACCTGGCCGCCAAACGTGAGCCACTCGCCTTTGCCGTTGATGAAGCGCGCACCGAGCACAAAGTCGCGCACGCTGCCAGCGGTGGCGCGGGCCGGCCCGGCCAGACCGGCCGCCACCATGCCGCCCACGGTGCTGGCTGGCCCGAAGCGTGGGGGCTCAAAAGCCAGGCATTGGCCTTTCTCAGTCAGGGCCGCTTCCAGCTCCGCCAAAGGGGTGCCCGCCTGCACGGTGACCACCAGCTCACTGGGCTCGTAGCTGGTGATGCCGCTCAAACCAAGGGTATCGAGCACGGTGCCTTGCAGGGGTTCTCCGTAAAAGTCTTTCGAGCCGCCACCGCGCACCCGAAGCTGCCTGCGGTCGGCGGCGGCGGCAAGAATTTGCTCGCTGATCGAGTGAGAGGAGGTAGGCGGGGTTTGCATGGCAACGATGGTAAGGGCAGCCTTCTACGGCCGGGTTGAAATTTTTGAACCAGAGCGGTGCAAAAAATTTAGTCGACGAAGAAGTTCACCGGTAGCCCCGGCACCTCTACGCGCATAGAAAACACGCAGCCCGATTGCGGCATGAGGGCCAGCTCTTCGCTGCTGCGGCCGTGGCGCCCAGTGGTGAGGTACAGGGTGCGCAGGTCGTCGCCGCCAAAGCAGGGCATGGTGGGGCACTGTGCGGGGGTGTCAATCTCGGCCAGCAAGCGGCCGTCGGGCGCCAATTTGCACAGGCGCCGGCCTTCGTACATGGCCACGTAGTAGTTGCCTTCTGCGTCGACCGCCGCGCCGTCGGGCCGGCCCTGGTAGCGCGGGTCGGCAAACTGCCAGTCGGCGGGCTTGGGGCTGAACTGGGCAAAGGTGCGCTGGTGGCTTAGCGCGTTGCTCTGGGGCTCAAAGTCCCAGGCGTGCACCAGGTGGCGCGGCGTGTCGGCCCAGTAAACGGTGCGCCCATCCGGGCTAAAGGCCAAGCCGTTGGCGGTTATGGCGTGTTCAGCCTGGGTGGTGATCACCGGCGCGCCGCTGTGTCGGCAGTCCACCGCGAACAGCGCGGCGTTGCTCTTTTGCCGGGTCTCGTCGATGGTGCCTACCCAGAAGCGTCCCAGTGGGTCGCACTTGCCGTCGTTGGCGCGCATGTGGGCCGGGTCGTAATCGAGGGTGACGATGGGTTGCAGCGCCCCGCCCCAGGACGGCGCACGAAAAATGCCGTGGCGCAGTGCCACCACGAGGCCGCCTTTGGCCGCGGGTGCAATGCAGCCGGGCTCGCTGGGCATGTCCCAACTCTCCACCGTGCCCAAGAAGACGTTGGCGCGCTGAATTTTTTTACCCGGAATGTCGACCCAGTACAGCATTTGCTCCAGCGGATGCCAAAACGGTGATTCGCCCAGTTCGCAGGGGGTGGAGGTGAGGGTTTGCCAGTTCATAAAAGTGCTTTGTTCCCAGCGGTCATTTGCCGCAAGCCCTAGATTGTGCCCGTGCGCAGGCACAAAAAAAACCCGCCGGCACTGAAGTGCGGGCGGGTGTTTTTGTCGCGAAGCAGGGCTTAAGTGCAGGGCTTAATTGCGCAAGGCCTTGTTGGCGGTGAAGACGTACAGCCGTGTGTTGGTGTCGGTGTAGGTGGTGGTAAATACCTCGCGGTGCACATAGGCCGTGGTGCCCGGCGCAATACAGGCCGCGTTGAGCGCAGTGGTGCCAAACAGGTAACCGGCGTAGGCGTTGCTCGACCCAATGCTGGTCATGGAGCGGCCTACGTTGACTCCGCTGGTACTGACGAGTGAGGTGGTGCCAGCGCAGCTGCTGCCGGTATCGGCGCCATTGCTGAGTTTGGCGTAGCTGCCGTTCCACCAGAAAAAGCCGGTGCCGGCAATGGCATCCAGGTAGGCGGCCAGGTCAGCATCGCTGGTCCACAGTGAGCTGGTGGAACTGGCATCGGAGCCGCGCGTGGACAAGGGGCCACGAATGCCGTTGCCTGGTATCGAGCGGTAGATTTCGGAGTACAGGCCAATCCGGTCGGCGCCAAAGGCCCCGGTGGGCGTGTTCCAATTCAAATCGACCGAGCCGGTGACGGTGGTCGAGGTGGTACTGGCGCCCGCGGCGAAGTCCAGGTAGCGCTTGAGACTCTCGGTGCTGATGACCGACACCATGTTGTTGTCCACATAAGTTTTGGCCATGGAGGCCGGTGGCATCTCACCCAGGTAGCGGGTGTTGAGCACAAAGCGCAGCTTGCCATCGGTATCAAACACTTCCAGGGTGAGCTTCGGGTTGGCGTCCAGCGTGGCCGCCAGCGTGGCTGAGGGGCTGAGTCGGGCGTAGCGGGCACTCGTGTTCCAGGCCGGGTCGCGCCCGGCGATGGTGGCATCGTTGGCCGCGCCGGTGAAGAGGTTGGCGCGCGCGCCCAGGGCTTGCAGGTCGGTCACGTAGGTGCTGGAGCTGCTGTCGGTGCGGGAGTTGTCGCAAATATTGCTGAGTAGCGTGCCGCCTGTGGGCGTGTAGCTGGGCGCGGCCGCCGAGCCATCGGCTTGGGCCGGGGTGGCATTGATGGCCGCACGCCAGCCGTTGGTCACGACTCTGTCAATGCCCATGTAGTCTTGCACCGTCGAGCCATTGGGGCGTTTGAGCAAAATGCCGTTGGGGTGAAACCCAGCCCATTTGGCCCCCACCATTTCGCCGGGGCCGCGCACCACAACGCAGCCCACCATCTTGGCGCCAGCGGGTTTGGCCGCGTCTATCACGCCCCAAGATGAGGTGTTAAAGCCCCCGGACTCCATCAAATCCAAGGCGCCGTAAGTCACGCTGCCGTTGCTGCCAATGTAAGTGCGCGGGTCAAACAGGATCCGAAAACCAGCATCTACCCGGCTGGAGTTGACGTTGTTGTAGGGCAGATTGGCGAGGTCGTTGTAGTAGGTGAGCTGCGACTCGACGTAACCATTGAACTCTCGCTGGTTGCCCACCAGCAGCCAGCTGCCGTCGATTTGGCGTTCAATGATCTCAGGCGTGGTGTAGCCCGCGCCATTCACGTCTTTGAAATTGAAGTTGACGGCTATGCGTTCCGGCGTTACCAAGGTGGTTCCTGCCCAGATGGCTTCCGAGATGCGCAGCCGTACCACGGGTCGAGCAAACACCGTGTTGACCAAGGAGGTGGCGCGAAAACCTTTGGCCCACCGATTCATGAAAGGGACGCCGTTGTGCAGGTAGCTATCGCTGGCAAGACCCTGGCATTTGACGTGCAGGGTGGCCGCAGACGAGGAGGTCGCCACGAGCCGTTCAGCACGGGCAACGGTAAAGCATTCGGTAAATTTGGCAGCCAGTTCGTCGAAGCCGTTGGTGTTGGTGACGGCCGTTTCTGTGAGCGCTGTTGGCACGGCGGAGGAGTTTTTGACAATCTGCGAGCCCGCAGTCGACGTCGAGTCGGCGGTGCTGGCGACCACGGCCATTTTGTTGGCGATGGTCACGCCTTCGGGGCGAATCGTGACGGCCAGGTGATCCAGTAGCAAGTCAGCGCCCGTGCCATTGGCGGTGAAGTTGGTTTGAAGCGGGTCAAAGCTCGAAGGCAGGTTCAAGCCCGCCACCAGCGGCGCAATCACGGTGTTGACCTTGCTGGTAGCGCCGCTGATGTCGCTGCTGCTGATCGCGGCCAGCTGGCTGGCAGACAGTGGAACCGGAATATCGGAGGGGGATATCAGCGCGGTAATGGCGGTGGTCAAGGGCGTGACGTTAGCGACCGCATAG
>JBIKZP010000208.1:0-4972 GCA_044354655.1 Rhodoferax sp.
AGGCGCCTTGGGTGCGTTCAAAGTCAGCCCTGGTGCGGGCGCTGTGGCGGTTATGGCCGTCATTGGCTTCACGCCCAGGCCAGGGGCCTCGGGCTTGGACATGCCCATGGCGCCCAGCAGGGTGAACTGAATGGGTACGGCTTTGGTTTTTTCATCCACCTGCAAGGCGCGGGCATAGGACTTCTTGGCCAACTGCGCATACACATCGCTCAGATTCTTGTTGGCTGCGGCGTAACTCGGGTTGGTTTTAAGCGCTTTTTCAAAAGCCGCTTTGGCCTCTTCGTATTGCCCCTTGGAGGCATACAGCACCCCCAGGTTGTTCAAGGGTTCAGGCAAGTTGGGTTGCTCTTCAGACAACTTGCGAAAAATTTCAATGGATTTGTCGGCCTGGGAAGTCTGCGCCTTGATTAGGCCGTCGAGAAAGCGCAATTGAATGTCATCCGGCGCCCGCTGCCGCTCTTGGCGCACCAGCTTTTCGGCTTGTTCCAGATTGCCCGCCTGAATCGCTTGGCGAATGGCGTCGACCGAATTGTCGGCAGCCCAGGCGGGGGCCATGGCCGCGCACAGCAGCCAAGCGCTCAATAAAGCGCTGCGGTAACAAGGCCCGTAAAACATGAGGCGGGAAGGCATTAACAAGGCTGCAATAGGCAAAGACATGACTTGGATTCTACTTTCCCTTGAAGGAGTAGGCACAGGAAGATGGCCCCGATGGCGCGCTCAAGCGTCTGAAGTAATTGCGCTGAGCAAGGCCGTGATCCTAGGGATGTTCGGGCTACCCGGCACCTTGATGCGAAACCTCCGCATCAGGTTTTGCGTTTGGACTATCTAGAGTAGACCCTGGCACCGAGTAGCGCGAAAGACTCCCAAGCCTCTGGCTGCCGGCAAGACAAATTAAGCGCCGGCCACTAAAAGCGCAAGTTTCCAGGCCGGCTGAGTCGATGGTTGCCGCCGGTCCAGTCATCCTGCGCCCACGTATTCACAGGCCTCGCGGCTGGAAGACTGACTGGATTTGGCGAGACCTAGGGTTTGTCCTGTACCACCTAGAAACGTGGCCACGCTAACATAATGGAATGGTGTTCCATTGATTGAAACGAATTCATGAAATTGGCTTTCGAATTGACTAAAAAACTATCTGACAAGACCACTGAAAAGAGCGCGTCGCCCGTCATCAGCGCCCGAATTAAAGCGGCCACTGGCACCGTGGATTTGTCGTTGTTTCTGCTTGAGCACTTGGTTGCCAGTCACAAACCGGTCGGCATCAGTGATCTCGCCCGGGCTTTTAACTCCTCAAAGCCCACCATCTACCGGCATATTCAGGCCTTGGTCAAGCATGGTTTCGCTCGCCAGGACAAAGAGACGAACAGGTACGAAGCCGGCATCAAGCTACTGGTGCTTGGCGAGTCTCTTCGTGAGCGCTTCAACATCGTGGCAATGGCCCGAAACGCGATGTCGATGTTGCGCGAGGCGACTGGTCAGGCGGTTTCTCTAAGTACTTTGCGCGCCGATGAGGTGATCACATTGGAGCTCCTGCAGGGGCGCACAGTCGTCGAATTTGGTATCAAGCCAGGCACCCGAATGGATCTGCATGCCACGGCCCACGGCAAGATTGCGCTGGCTTATGGCCCCCCCGAACTGTTAGAGCACATGACCCGCGCTGCTATGCGCTCCTGGACCGCGGACACGCTCACCAGTCTGCCTGCACTGCGCAAAACCGTGGCGCTGATTCGCAGACGGGGTTGGGCCACTGCCGCCAACGAGATCGTGCCTGGTGTCAATGCGCTGGCTGCGCCCATCTTTGATCACCGCGATATTTACACGGGGGCGGTGGCCATCATCGGCTCGACCCACATCATCGAAGCTAACCCGCGCGCAGACCTGATCGATCTTGTCACCGGTGCTGCGCTGGAGATTTCACGTGCACTGGGGAGCACAGTTTCCCGGGCACAAGGAGAGAAAATTTGACCTACTCACTAGCCGTGGATATCGGCGGCACTTTCACCGACATCGTCTTACGGGGTTCTGGTGGAGAACTGGTCGTCGACAAGACACTGACAACGCCTGACAACCTACTCGAGGGCTTTTTTTCTGGCGTGAATGCCGTACTTGCCAAAGCAAAGCTCACGCCTGGCGATATCGACGGGGTGGTCGTCCACGCGACTACCGTTGTCACTAACGCATTGATCGAACGAAAGGGGAAGAAGACCGCGATGTTTGTCACGATGGGGTTCAGGGACGTGCTGTCGATACGCAACGAGCATCGCTACGACATGTTCGACCCTCAAATTGAATTCCAGCCCCCGCTGGTGCCCCGTGAACTCACCTACGGCATTCGTGAACGCATCCTGTCCGATGGCACCGTGCTTGAGGCTCCGTCCCGGCAGGATGTGCTGGAAGCCATTGCTGAGATGCGGCGCCAGGAGGTCAAGGCGGTAGCGGTCTGTTTTTTGAACAGTTATGCAAACGCGCACAACGAGCGCCTGGTTGGCGACATGCTGCGCGAGGAAATGCCTGAATTGTTCGTATCGATTTCCTCAGAAATTGCACCCCAAATTCGAGAGTATCCGCGCGCATCCACCACGGCCATCAACGCCTTCACGATGCCGATCTCCCAACCCTACCTGAGCGCCCTTGCGGCAAGGCTCAAGCAGGAGAACTACGCGAACGAGCCGTTGATCATGTTGTCCTCCGGGGGCATCATTGGCACTGACGTAGCCGGGCGCAATCCGGTGCGCATGATAGAGAGCGGACCAGCTGCGGGCGCCTTGGCCGCCAGCCACTATGCCAAGGTCCTCGGCCTCGATCGCCTGATGTCGTTCGACATGGGTGGGACCACTGCCAAAGCCTGCTTGATCGAAAATTTCGAACCGCTGATCACGGGTCTCTTCGAGGTCGATCGGCGTTATCGTTTCAAGGAAGGTAGCGGCATGCCGGTCACCATCCCGTCGATCGACATGATCGAGATCGGGGCAGGTGGAGGCAGCTTGGCTTATGTTGATAACCTGGGCTTGCTGAAGGTCGGGCCTAAAAGCGCTGGCGCAATGCCAGGACCGGCATGTTATGGCCGCGGTGGTGAAGGTGCAGCCGTCACAGATGCCGACCTGCTGCTGGGCCTGCTAGACGCTGACAACTTCCTGGGTGGCGACATGCAACTTGATCGCGCTGCCAGCGAGCGGGCGATCGCGGTCCTTGCAAAGCGACTGTCCACGACGACCAACACAACCGCCCGTGGTATCTACCGGATCGTCGCGGAAGCCATGGCAGGTGCCACGCGCGCTCATGCGACTGACCGGGGCATCGACTACCGCGGTCTATCCCTGCTGGCGTTCGGCGGCGCCGGCCCTGTCCACGCGTGCGAGGTGGGCGCACTGCTACAGAGCAAATCAGTCATCTTCCCGCCCCAGGCTAGTGTGTTGTCGGCCTTTGGCACCCTGGTCACTCCGGTGCGCCTTGATCTGGTGCGCAGCGCACTGGGGCTGCTTGATTCAACCGACTGGGCCCGTACGGATCGCCTCTTTGATGAAATGAGCTTAGAGGGGAGCAACGCGCTGATTTCAGCTGGATGCAACCCCCAGGACATCACATTTATATTGGGCGCCGATATTCGCTATCTGGGGCAGCAAAACGAAGTCAGCGTCACCCTAGAAGTTGACCCGCGTAGCACACACGACACGGCTGCCATCCAGGCAGCATTCGATGTTGTGTACCAAACTCAGTACGGGTTCAAGCCTTCGCACGTCCCCACCGAGGTTGTTAGCTGGCGCCTCACGGCCCGCGGTCCGTTGGTACCGTTTCATGTGGCGCTTGCACCGCCCACGCAGCCTGGAAAACCCAAGGCATCGCGCAAGGTCCACCTATGGCACGATGACCAGATGGTGCCGGTCTACGACAGGATGTCGCTGGCAAGCCATCAACGCATCGATGGCCCAGTGATCATTGAGGAGCGTGAAACCACGATCATCATCCTGCCCGGCTGGACAGCCACGGTGGATGAATTTGGCTGCATTGTCGCGACACTGAAGGAATGACCATGGACGGAATCGAACTGGAAATATTGTGGTCCAACCTGATCAGCATCGTGAGCGAGCAGGCAAAAAGCCTGCAGCGCATCGCATTCAGCCCCATCGTCCGTGAAGCTGGCGACTTGGCCAGTGCCTTGTTCGATGCGCGTGGGCGCATGGTGGCCCAGGCCAACACCGGAACACCGGGCCACATCAATTCGTTGGCGGCTGCCGGAGGCCACCTGCACCGTATGTTCGAAGGCAAACTCGAGGAAGGTGATGTCGTCATCACAAATGACCCCTGGTTGTCAGCGGGGCACTTCTTTGACATCACACTGCTATCGCCCATCTTCAAGGACGGCCGACTGATTGGCTATGTCGGCTCGACTATCCACCATACCGATATCGGTGGTTATGGTATCGGTGCCGGTGCCCGTGATATTCATGAAGAAGGGCTCTGGATTCCGCCACTGAAGTTCTTCGAACGAGGTCAACCCAACCAAACGCTGCATCACATCATCCGCAGCAATGTGCGCACACCAGACCATGTGTTTGGCGATCTTGCAGCCCAGGTCTCCAGCGGAAAATCCGGCGGGGAACGCCTGCTTGCTATGTGTCAGAGATACGGGCTAGCCGATATCGAGCAGTTGTCAGACGAGATCATCCGCCGGTCAGAAGAGTCCACGCGCACTGAAATCCGTAAGCTCAAGGCGGGAACTTACCACGGTGAAAGCAGCTTTGACGTGCCTGGGGGAGAGATCATCACACTCAAGGCGGCCGTCACGATTGACACTGAACGAGGCGAAGTCACCATCGACTTTGAGGGCAGTTCCGGCGCCAGTGCGTCTGGCATCAACGTGGTGATGAACTACACGCACGCTTACTCAACCTTTGCAATCCGCAGTTGCCTGAACCCTGAACTACCCAACAACCACGGCAGCCTTGCGCCCATTCTTGTGAAAGCGCCCAAGGGA
>JBIKZP010000209.1:0-4946 GCA_044354655.1 Rhodoferax sp.
CTGGCCTACCTGGCCCGGCCAGACTTTGGCAGCCAGCCCGTGGCCGATGTGCGGGACTGAGTTCGCCCCTGGGCACCCCCGTAAGATCGGAATAAGCGTTGTAGACCACACTTAACCGTTTGCATTTTTAAATTAATGAGGAGATTTTCATGAGCCGTGAAGTTGTTGTTGTCAGCGGTGTGCGTACCGCTATTGGTACTTATGGTGGCAGTCTGAAAGACATTCCCCCCACAGAATTGGCCGCCCAAGTGGTGCGTGAGTCGTTGGCCCGTGCGGGCGTGGACGGCAAAGACGTGGGCCACGTGGTGTTTGGCCATGTGGTCAACACCGAACCCAAAGACATGTATTTGTCGCGTGTGGCGGCCATCAATGGCGGCTGCGGCCAAGCCACCCCGGCGTTCAACGTGAACCGCCTGTGCGGCTCGGGCTTGCAAGCCATTGTGTCGGCCAGCCAGGCCATCATGCTGGGCGACTGCGACATTGCCATTGGCGGCGGCGCCGAGAACATGAGCCGTGGCCCGTATGCTGCCTTGAGCGCGCGCTGGGGCGCCCGCATGGGTGACACCAAGATGATCGACATGGTGGTGGGGGCGCTGCATGACCCCTTCCACGGCATTCACATGGGCGTGACAGCCGAGAACATCGCCGCCCAATTTGGTATCACCCGCGACATGCAAGATGCTTTGGCCGTTGAAAGCCACAACCGTGCGCAACGCGCCACTGAAGCGGGCTACTTCACCAGCCAGATTCTGCCGGTGATGCTCAAGAGCAAGAAAGGCGATGTAGCCTACGCCACCGACGAACACTTCCGCCCCAACTGCAAGCCCGAAGACATGGCCAAGCTCAAGCCCGTGTTTGTCAAAGAAAACGGCACCGTGACCGCAGGCAACGCCTCCGGCATCAACGACGCTGCCGCCGCAGTTGTGCTGATGGAAGCCAAAACCGCACAAGCCCGTGGCGCCAAGCCCCTCGGCCGTCTGGTGGCCTATGCCCACACCGGCTTGGAGCCCAAAATCATGGGCATGGGCCCGGTGTCGGCATCTCGCCTGGCCCTGCAAAAAGCCGGCTTGACGGTGAACGACATGGACGTGATCGAAGCCAACGAAGCCTTCGCCGCCCAAGCCTGCGCGGTGAGCAAAGAGCTCGGCTTTGACCCCGCCCGGGTCAACCCCAACGGCTCCGGCATTTCGTTGGGTCACCCCATCGGTGCCACCGGCGCCTTGATCACCGTGAAGGCCTTGTACGAGTTGCAACGCATCAACGGCAAATATGCCCTGGTGACGATGTGCATTGGCGGCGGCCAAGGCATTGCTGCCATCTTCGAGCGCATGTGATGCACCACCGGTCTGCACACCGCAGCAGGCCGTGACCCAGACCAAGCACTGGAGTCTGGGCGCCAAGTTGGCCCTGGTGGGCGCGCCCTTTCTGCTGCTGGCCCTGCTGTCCACGGCGGCCACCTTGTGGGTGTCGTGGCAACTCGATGGCGGGGCTGCAGCCGTCAATGAAGCGGGACGCATGCGCATGCAGTCCTACCGCATGGCCTTGTCGGTCAGTACCGGTGAAACACAGGCCTTGGCCAACCAGGTCGCCCAGTTTGACAAGAGCCTGGCACTGTTGCGCAGCGGAGACCCGGATCGCCCGCTTTTCGTGCCCTGGGACCCTCAAGTAAGGACGCGGTTTACCGTTGTAGAGCGTGGCTGGGCCAATTACCAGAGGCGCTGGATCCAGTCGAGCCCCACACCCCTCCTCGAGCTACGAGCGCAAACCGTGGCACTGGTCTCTGATATTGATGCCTTGGTCAGCAGCATTGAGGCCCACCTGGCGCACTGGACGGCCGTGCTGCATTTGCTGCAAGTGTCCATGCTGGCCATGGCCGTGCTGGGTGCGGCGGTGCTGCTTTACACCGGCTACCTGTTTGTGCTGGAGCCTGTAGGGCAACTCAAGTACGCGATAGAAAAAATGCTGCGCGGCGATTTTTCGGCCCGCGTGGAACGCGTGACCAGTGACGAGTTTGGCACCCTGGCCGACGGTTTCAACGGCATGGCTGAACATGTGCAATCCATGTACCGAAACCTGGAAAGTAAGGTGGCGGAGAAAACTGCCCAGCTTGAAGAAAAACACGAACGGCTGGAAAGTCTTTACGAAGTGACGGCTCTGGTGGCCAAGGCCACCACACTCGATGAACTCGCCCAGGGGTTTTCCAATAGCATTCGGCGCATTGCCCATGCCGATGGTGTCGCGCTACGCTGGTCGGACCAGTCTAACCAGCGCTACCTGATGCTCGCTGCCCAAGGACTGCCAAGCACCCTCGTGGATGCTGAACTCTGTATTGACAAAGGCGACTGCCATTGCGGCGCCCCAGCCACAGAACCCGGTATGCGCGTGATCCGCATCCAGCCGGAGGGCCACACCTCGCTCAACCATTGCGCCAAGGCTGGCTATAAAACCGTGGTGAACATTCCGGTACGCCTACATGACCGTCTGATGGGCGAGGTCGATCTTTTCTTCCACGCCATCGTCAACCCTGCGCCGGCTGAACGCTCATTGCTGGAAGCCCTGAGTAGCCATCTGGCCAGCGCCATGGAAAATTTACGCCTGAGCGCCTTGGACCGCGAGGCGGCGGTATCCCAAGAACGTCATCTGCTGGCGCGCGAGTTGCATGACTCCATTGCCCAGTCCTTGGCCTTTCTGAAAATTCAGGTCCAGCTGATGCGCGATGCCCTGCGTTTAGGTGACGCCAGCCAGATCAATCTGGTGCTCGAAGAAATTGATGTCGGCGTCCGAGAAAGCTATGGTGATGTGCGTGAACTTCTGCTGCACTTTCGCACCCGCACCAACACCGAGGACATTGAACCAGCACTGGCCACCACCTTGCGCAAGTTTGAGCACCAAAGTGGCTTGAAAGCCTCACTGACTATTCAGGGGCAAGGGATGCCGCTGTCGCCCGACCTGCAAATTCAGGTACTGCACATAGTTCAGGAAGCGCTCTCCAATGTGCGCAAACATGCGCGCGCCTCGCAAGTTTGGGTCGATGTGCAACAGCAACCCTGCTGGCGCTTTGAGGTGCGCGATGACGGTATGGGTTTCATCACCCGCAACGAACAGCTCGATGAAACCCACGTGGGACTGCGCATCATGAGCGAGCGTGCCCAACGCATTGGCGCATGCCTTGAAGTCATTTCCACCCCTGGCCACGGCAGCTCAGCGATCCTGACACTGCCGCTACCGGCGAGCCCCATGAGCGCGCACAGTGTTGCGGAAAACATCGACACTCGCCCCACCGCAACACTTGTCGGCCCCGTTTGATGATCCCCTCTGACCGCCCTCCCATTCGCATTCTTATCGTGGATGACCACACCCTGTTCCGACGTGGTTTGACAGCGCTGCTGCTGCGCGAGCCGGGCCTGTTGGTATTGGACGACGCTGCCGATGCCGGCCAGGCCATCCGCAAGGCGCACGAGTTGCAACCCGATGTGATCTTGCTGGACAACCATCTCCCCGGCGTCAATGGGGTAGACGCCCTGCCCGCTCTGCGTGAGGCCGCGCCGCTGGCCCGAATTTTGATGCTGACTGTCAGCGAAGACGAGCACGATCTGGCTGCTGCCTTGCGGGGTGGGGCTGCGGGTTACCTGCTCAAGACCATTGAGGGCGAAGCCCTGGCCAATGCCATCACACAGGCCATGCAGGGCGACAGCGTGGTGGCCCCCGAAATGCTGAGCAAATTGGTAGCCGCCTTTCGCGGTAGCCTGCCCGATGCCCCGCCCACGCTGTCAACAGCATTGGCTGCGCCCACCCCCTCTGCGCACCACGCCGCACTTGCCAGCCTGTCGCCGCGTGAGCTTGATATTTTGAGCGGCATCGCACGCGGTGCCAGCAACAAGGAAATCGCCCGCAAACATGGCATTGCCGAGACCACCGTCAAAATCCATGTGCAACACGTCTTGCGCAAACTAGATGTCAGCTCACGCGTGCACGCCGCCGTTATCGCCACCGAGAACGGTCTGCTTTGACGTGCAACAAGCTTGCATGAAAAAATGAGCTGCATAGTTCTTTGGAGCTAGGCCGATGCGGTGTTGAGTAGTTCCATTACTCAGCTTCAACACTCCTACAGCAGGATGTCAAAAATGAGTTGAGCACCCTAAAGTCATGGCCAGTCTCTGGAGGTTTTGACATGACTAAAAAAGGGCAAGCACTCTCTGTGTTGATCGTCAGCACATTGGCATTTACCGTGTGCTTCATGGTGTGGATGATGTTTGGCGTGATCGGCATTCCGATCAAAAAAGCGCTTGGTCTCAACGCCACCGAATTCGGCTTACTTACCGCCATGCCGGTATTGACCGGCTCGCTGATTCGCGTGCCCCTGGGCATCTGGACCGACAAATACGGCGGCCGCCTGGTCATGGCACTGCTCATGGCACTCACTGTACCCGCCATCTGGCTCATGAGTTACGCCACGGTGTATTGGCACTTTCTGGTCATCGGCTTGTTTGTAGGCCTGGCTGGCGGGTCCTTCTCAGTGGGCACCCCTTACGTGGCGCGCTGGTTTCCCAAAAGTCAGCAAGGCTTTGCCATGGGCATTTATGGCGCGGGTAACTCGGGCGCTGCAGTCAACAAGTTTGTCGCACCCGCCCTGGTGGTGGCCTTTGGCTGGGCCATGGTGCCGCAGGTTTACGCGGCCATCATGCTCGGCTCCGTGGTGCTGTTCTGGTTTTTCAGCTACAGCGACCCCGCCCACTTGGTGCCCAGCCACACCAAATTCAGCGACCAACTCAAATCCCTCAAAGACCCGCGCGTGCTGAAGTACTGCCAGTACTACAGCATCGTGTTTGGCGGCTACGTGGCCCTCTCGTTATGGATGGTGCAGTACTACGTGGGCGAGTTCGGATTGGACATTCGCAGTGCCGCCTTGCTCGCGGCCTGCTTCTCCCTGCCCGGTGGCGTGCTGC
>JBIKZP010000010.1:0-15867 GCA_044354655.1 Rhodoferax sp.
CATTGGCCTGGCTTATGCCACCAGCAACCGGGGCGGCTGCCACTTGCGCGGCTACACCATTGCCTCTGAAGTGCTGGGCATTCCAGTCAAGACCGATCCGCTGGAACACGAAGGCAAGCCCGAGCTGGTCAAAGCGTTCCAGGATGCAACGGCTGCGTTTGACTCGTCTGGCCTGTGCATCTTCACCACCTTTGCCTGGGGCCTGGCAGACCTGGCGCCGCAAATGTCGGCAGCCTGTGGCGAGCAGTTCACCACAGAAGAGCTGGAAAAAATTGGCGAGCGCATCTGGAACATGGAGCGCGAGTTCAACAACCGTGCTGGCTTTACCGCCAAGGACGACAGCCTGCCACCCCGCCTGTTGACCGAAGCCTGCAAAACTGGCCCGGCCACTGGCAAGGTCAACATGCTGGCCGAGATGATGCCCAAGTACTACTCCGCTCGCGGCTGGGACGCTGAAGGCCGTCCGACCGAAAGCACCCGGGCACGACTGGGGCTGTAAGCACTGGAGCCTGGTTTGAGGGAAGGCGGCTCTGCGGAGCCGCTTCCTTTTTGTTTGCTAACTGGTGGGGCTGCCCAAGGGGCTTGCCCCCCATGCCTGAAGGAACATCATGAGTCACCACCTGATTCTGGGCGCCGGCCCAGCCGGTGTCATTGCCGCTGAAACCATCCGCAAACAAGCGCCGAACGACGCCATCACGCTGGTGGGCGATGAGCCCGAGCCACCGTATTCACGCATGGCCATTCCTTACCTGCTGATCGGCAACGTGCAGGAAAGTGGCACCTATTTGCGCAAGAGCCCCACGCACTTGCAAGACCTGAACATCAAAAGCGTCAAGGGTCGCGCTGCGCAGGTGAATGCCGCCGCTAAAAGCGTCACGCTGGAAAGCGGCGAGACCTTGTCCTTTGATACCTTGTTGGTGGCTACCGGCTCCAGTCCGGTGCGTCCGCCCATTGCGGGCATGGACTTGCCCGGCGTGCACAGTTGCTGGACCCTGGAAGACGCCCGCGCGATCATGAAGCTGGCCCAACCCGGTGCGCGCGTGTTGCAACTGGGTGCTGGTTTTATTGGCTGCATCATCATGGAAGCGCTGGCGGCGCGGGGTGTTCAACTCAGTGTGGTGGAGATGGGTGACCGCATGGTGCCGCGCATGATGGGCCCCACCGCTGGCGGCATGATTCGCGACTGGGTACAGGCCAAGGGCGTGCAGGTGTTCACTGGCACGCGGGTGGAGTCCATCACGGCGGGCAGCCCGATGCAGGTGAGCTTGTCCAACGGCACCCAGCTGCAAGCCGATCTCGTGATCAGTGCCGCAGGCGTCAAACCTGCCATTGAATTTTTGGCGAAGTCGAGCGTGACCTGCTTGCTGGGCGTGCTCACGGATGAACATTTGCAGACCAATGTGCCCGGCATTTTTGCCGCCGGCGACTGCGCCGAAGCGTTTGACAAAGTCAGTGGCAAAACCATTGTCAGCGCCATCCAGCCCAACGCGGCAGAGCAGGCGCGTGTGGCGGCCTTGAACATGGTGGCGTTTGCCCGTGGCGCACCTGCGCGTACGTCCTTGAAGGGCGTCACGCAGATCAACGTGCTCGACACCCTGGGCCTCATTTCCACCAGCTTTGGTGACTGGCAAGGCGTGCCTGGCGGCCAGCAGGTGGCCTTGACCGATGCCCAAGCCGGGCGTCACCTGAGCTTGCAGTTCAAGGACGACGTGATGGTGGGTTGCAACTCGGTAGGCTGGACCGAGCATGTGGGCGTGATGCGGGGCTTGGTGGAAGGCCAGGTCAAACTCGGCGCCTGGAAAGACACGCTGCTCAACGACCCCACCCAATTGATGGAGGCTTACCTGGCGTGTGCCCAGGGTCAAGGCGTGTGGGCTGGGGCGCAGGACGCCCGCAGACGCTAGAATTTTTGGATGAAAATTACCTTCAAACTCTTCGCCTCTCTCACCGATTACCTGCCGGTTGAGGCCAAGTACACCAATGTGATTGAGCTGGAGGTAGCGCACGATGCCACCATCAGCCAGATCATTGCGCCCTTTGGGTTGCCGCCCAAGCTGGTGCACCTGGTGCTGATCAATGGCAAATACATTGAGCCTGACAAGCGCTTGAGCCAGACCCTGGTGGAAGGTGATGTGCTGGCTATCTGGCCACCGATTGCTGGCGGCTGACGCAGCATGCAATCGTTTTACGCGGAGCGTTTCGAGCGAGACATGGGGTGTACCGAGGCCGACTGGCTGCGCTGGCTGCCCGAGGCCATTGGCGACCATGTTTGGAAGCTGCAAACCCACAGCGCCGGCGTGCGTATTGGCGATGGCGCCCTGGGGCTGAACTGGCGGGTGGCTGAACCGCGTGTGGTGGCGCTGGTGCGCCTGCCGCGCCTGATCGTCAACTTTCGCTTTGCCGGACTTGATGACGCCCAGCGCTACACCTTCATGAAACGCTTTGACCTTTACATGCAGCGTGGTGGCGGCTGAAGGCCTGCCCTGCGCGCTGGCAGCCACATTTGACTAGTTGGGCATGAGCGCGGCCAGACTTTGTGCGGGGCGGCGCAGGGTGGGGTCGAAGGGGTTGATGTTGGGGCCAATGGCCAGCGCTTCGCGTTTGAGCAGGTCCACCACGGTGGGTAAACGCTCCGGGCTGAGCCGCCCTGTGATGGTGCCCACGCTCAACGCCGCCACGGCCCGGCCATCGCGGTCGCACAGGGGCACGGCGACACCCGCCATGTCTTCGAGCAAACCGGTGTTGCGTCCCGCATAACCCAGCTCGCGCACGCGGGCAATTTCGGTTCTCAGGTAGACCTCATCAAAAGCGCCCAGCTCGCGCAGACGTGGCAGGTTGAAGCGAATCACTTCTTCGCGTTCCATCTCCGGTAAAAACGCCAAAATCGCCAAGCTGCCTTGGCCAATACCCAGCGCAATGCGGCCCCCAATATCGCCCGTGAAAGAGCGAATCGGAAACGGCCCTTCGCTGCGGTCCAGACAAATGGCGTCATAGCCGCTGCGGGCCAGCAAAAAGATGGTGTCACCCAGACTGGCTGACAAACGCAGAATGGCGGGGCGGCACAAGTCGCGCAAATTCATGGTGCTGCCCGCGCGCGCGGCCAGCGAAAAAAAGCCGATGCTCAAGCGGTAGAGCTTGCTGCGTTGGTCTTGTTCCACCACGTCCTGGGCTATCAGGGATTGCAGCGTGCGGTGCACGGTGGCTTGTGTCAGCCCCAGGGTCTTGGCCAATTGCGTCACGCGCGAACCGGTGGGCTGGTCTTGCGCCAACAGCCGGATGATGGCGAAGGCACGTTCCAGCCCACCAGCGCCAGGATTTTTTGGCTTGCTGCCTTCTTCCAGTGAAATCATATGAATTAATCGTTTGTAAATATTCCGTTACGTCGAATATAAAACAAATTTATGCCATTTAGTGGAATACCCCGTTGACGCCTGAGGTTCTTTTCAAGATCATCAATTCCAAGTTAAACGCCTCCTCAGCCTTCAAATTCTGTGGGTTAGGTCGCGTTGACAAGGAGTGTGAGATGTCTTTTCTAAGACTTGCCAATGTGTCCAAGTTTTACGGTGCTGTGTGTGTCGTAGAAAGCATGAACCTGAGCGTTGAAAAAGGCGAATTCGTCACCCTGTTGGGTCCCTCGGGCTGCGGGAAAACCACCACGCTGCAGATGATTGCCGGTTTTGCCGAGGTCAGCAGTGGCCAGATTTTGCTGGCGGGTCAGGACATCACGCAGACCAAACCCAATTCGCGCGGGCTGGGTATCGTGTTTCAGAGTTACGCCTTGTTTCCCCACATGACGGTGTTCGACAACGTCAGCTTTGGGCTGGAGATGCGGCGCATGCCCAAGGTCGAACGCACCCAGCGCGTTGCGCAAGCCCTGGCGCTGGTGCATCTGGAGCAACACGCCGGGCGGTTTCCTCGCGAGCTCTCGGGTGGGCAGCGCCAGCGCGTGGCCTTGGCACGCGCCCTGGTGATTGAGCCTGCGGTGCTGTTGCTCGATGAACCGCTGTCTAATTTGGATGCCAAGCTGCGCGAGGAAATGCAGTACGAGCTGAAAAAAATACAGCGCAAGGTCGGTATCACCACCATCATGGTCACGCACGACCAAAGTGAGGCCATGTCGATCAGCGACCGCGTGGTGGTGATGCAAAACGGTCGCGTCACGCAGACCGATGCGCCCTATACCTTGTACGAGCAGCCGCAAAGTAGTTTTATCTCTAAGTTTGTGGGCAAGACCAATTTGATGAGCGGGCGTGTTCACCAGCGTGCTGCGGTGTCGCAGGTGGCGGTGGGCTTGTCGATGCTGGATGTGGAGACGAGCGAGAAGGCGTTGAATCTGGCACCGGACGCCTCCCTGGTGCTGAGTCTGCGGCCAGAAAAAATAAACTGTGTGCCGGCCGGCCAGGGCCTGGTTGACGGCGTGGTGACGGCGCGCTTTTTTATGGGCAGCCAGTGGCTCTACCAGCTCAGCACGCCACTGGGCGAGTTGCTGGTGCTTTGCCCCAATGGGGACCAACAGCCGCTGGAAGAGGGGGCGCACACCGGTTTGTCCTGGGCGCTGCGTTCACTGCGCATATTGTCGGGCGACGGTGCCGACGCCGCACTGGCCCCGCCGGTTGCGCAGGTGCTGGCATGAGCCTTCGCAAGGCGTGGACGCCGTGGGCATTGTCAGCACCTGCGCTGGTGTTGTTTGCGTCCTTGCTCCTGCTCCCTCTGGCCATGACGGCGGTGTTGTCCTTCAATGTGTTTGACTACAACACCGGCGTCAAAAACGAATACACGCTGGCGCATTACCTGGCCATCGTCACCGACGAGTATTACTACTCCATCTTCTGGCGTACCTTCTGGGTGGCGGGTCTGACCACTTTGATCTGTCTGGTGATTGGTGCGCCTGAGGCCTATGTCTTGAGCCGCATGCGCAATCCTTGGCGTTCCATTTTTTTGCTGGTGGTGTTGGCGCCCTTGTTGGTGTCCGTGGTGGTGCGTGCGTTTGGCTGGAGCATGCTGCTCGGCCCTCAAGGGGTTGTCAATCAGGGCTTGCTGTTTCTGGGCCTCGGGCCGGTGAATATTTTGTACACCGAGGCGGCGGTGATTGTGGCCTTGGTGCACGTGATGCTGCCCTTCATGGTCATTCCGGTCTGGACGTCTTTGCAGTCCCTCGACCCCGAGGTGGAGAACGCCGCCTTGTCACTGTCGGCCTCGCACTTCACCACCTTGCGGCGTGTGGTGTTGCCGCAGGTGATGCCGGGCATTTTGTCGGGCAGCCTGATTGTGTTTGGCCTGAGCGCCAGTGCCTTTGCCATTCCGGGTTTGCTGGGCGGGCGGCGCCTGAAGATGGTGGCCACCGTGGTCTATGACGAGTACCTGCATGAGTTGAACTGGCCACTGGGCGCCGCCATTGCGCTGCTGTTGCTGTTGGCCAACCTGGTGGTGATGCTGTCTTACAACCGCATGCTCGAGTCACGTTACAAGAAAGCGTTGGGCTAGGCGCATGGCAAAAAACGGACCGTTGGCCCTGCTCTTCAACGCGCTGGTCATCAGCTTCATGCTGGCGCCACTGGTGATTGTTTGTCTCGTGGCTTTCACGCCCGAGAACACCTTGACCATTCCCAGCACGCATCTGTCCTTGCGCTGGTTTCGGGCGGTTTTTGCGCACCCGGATTTTGTGCAGTCGTTTTGGAACAGCCTGTGGCTAGCCCTGTCTGCAGCCACGCTGGCCACCCTGATTGCGGTGCCTGCCGGGTTGGCGATCACACGCTATGACTTCAAGGGACGCGATGGCTTGAACGCACTGTTCTTGTCGCCGCTGATTATTCCCCACCTGATTCTGGGCGTGGCGCTGTTGCGCCTGTTCACGCTGATCGGGGCTACCGGCAACTTTGTATGGCTGATCTTGGCGCACGTCATCATCATCACGCCCTACGTGCTGCGACTGGTGCTGTCCGCTGCGGTGGGTATGGACCGCAGCTGCGAGCAAGCGGCCATGTCGCTGGGGGCAAGCCAGCTGACGCTGTTTCGCCGGGTCACCCTGCCCATGATTTTGCCGGGCGTAACCGGCGGCTGGCTGCTGGCCTTCATCAACAGTTTTGACGAGGTCACGATGTCCATCTTTGTCACGGCACCTTCTACCGTGACCTTGCCGGTGCGCATGTACATGTACGCCACCGAATCCATAGACCCGTTGATGGCTGCCGCCTCGGCCTTGATGGTGGCTTTCACGGCGGTGGTCATGGTGCTGATTGACCGTCTCTACGGGCTGGACAGAATTCTGGTGGGCGGCAAATGAGTGGCTCGCCAACCCCGGCGCCTTTGTGGCGGCGCTTGGCCGAGACCGCGCGCGAGCCGGTGGCCTTTGTGCTGGACGGCCAAGCGGTGCAGGCCTTAGCCGGCGACACCGTGCTCACCGCTATTTTGTTGCAGCGGGCCAGCGTGCGCGTGACCGAGTTCAGCGGTGAAAATCGCGCCGGTTTTTGCCTGATGGGCGCCTGCCAGGACTGCTGGGTGCGAAGCGCTTCAGGCGCGCGCCTGCGGGCCTGCACCACCCTGCTTGAAGCGGGCATGCACTTGTGCACCGGCCCGGAGTTGGCGCCATGACTTGCACCGTGCCCGGCATGAACAGCACGTCCATTCGCGCGGTGATTGTGGGCGCCGGGCCGGCCGGTGTGCAGGCGGCGCAAACGCTGGTGCGCCATGGCCTGCGTCCGGTGGTGCTGGACGAGGCGGCGCGCTGGGGCGGGCAAATTTACCGCCAGCCCCCGGCCAATTTCAAGCGCTCTAAACAAACCTTGTACGGGCTGGAAGCCGCCCGCGCGCAGGCCATGCACAGCAGCATGCAGGATTTGTTGCCGCATATTGACTACCGGCCTGACAGCCTGGTGTGGAACGCCGAGGGCGGCCAACTCGATATCTTGCACCAGCAACAAACCTCCGTGCTGGACTACACGCACCTGTTGCTGTGTACCGGGGCGACCGACCGGATACTGCCGTTCAGCGGTTGGACCACGCCGGGCGTCTACTCCCTGGGTGCCGCGCAGGTGGCGCTGAAATTTCAGGGCTGCGCCATTGGCCAGCGCGTGGCGTTTGTGGGTACCGGCCCCTTGCTGTACCTCATTGCTTACCAATACGCCAAAGCCGGGGCCGAGGTGGTGGCGGTGCTTGACAGCGCCACCTTGGGCGATCAGGTGGCGGCATTGCCCCAACTGCTGGCGCGGCCGTCGTACCTGGCCAAAGGTTTGTATTACGTGGCCTGGCTGCGGGCGCATGGCGTGCCTTTGCACGGTGGCGTGCAACCCGTCCAAGTGTTGACCCCGCCGCAGGCCGAGGCCCGAGTGAGTGGGCTGGTCTGGCGTGATGCCCGGGGCGAGCACACGCTCAGCTGTGATGCCATCGGTTTCGGCTACGCCCTGCGTTCCGAGACCCAGTTGGCGGACATTCTGGGTTGCCGCTTCAGCTTTCACGATTTGCAGCGCGCCGAGCTGCCCGATACCGATGCGGCAGGACGCGCCAGCGTGCCCGGTGTCTACCTGGCGGGCGATGGCGCGGGCATCATGGGCGCCGATGCGGCCCAATGGGCCGGCGAGCGCGCTGCTCTGGCCTTGCTTGAAGATGCCGGTTTGTTGTCCGCCGAGCCGGCGCAAGCAGCCGCCAGCGTGGCGCGGGCTACGCAGTTGAACACCCAGTTGGCACGCGCCCGGCGCTTCAGAAGCGGCTTGGAGCGGGCGTTTCCGTTTCCGGTGCAGTGGGCCGCCCAAGCGCCTGATACGCTGGTGATTTGCCGATGTGAAGAGGTCACGGCGGGTGAGTTGCGCCACGCAGTTAAAACCCAGGGCGTGGTAGAGATCAACCGCCTCAAGGCCCTGACCCGGCTGGGCATGGGGCGCTGCCAGGGCCGCATGTGCGCCGTGGCCGCCACCGAAATACTGGCCCACGCCCTAGGGCAAACGCCACAACAGGTGGGTCGCTTGCGCGGCCAGGCGCCGGTCAAGCCGATTCCCTTTGCCTTAGAGCAAGCCTGTGCCTCCCCGCAGCCGGAGGAGCCCGCATGAGCGCGCCCCAGTGCACCGATGTGCTGATCATCGGCGGCGGTATTGTGGGCGCCTCGGCCGCGTTGGCCCTGCGCCAAAAGGGCCGCTCCGTGATTCTTCTGGAGCGTGACTTTTGCGGCTCGCGGTCCAGTGGTGTCAACTACGGCGGGGTGCGTCGCCAGGGCCGCCCGCTGACACAAATGAGTCTGTCGCAGCGGGCGCATGGCATCTGGAACCAATTGCCCGAGCTGATTGGTACGCAGGGTGAATATGTACAGTCCGGCCACCTCAAACTAGCCCGCAGTGAGGCAGACCTGGCCTCGCTAGAGGCCTACCGCGAGCGCACCCTGGCGTTTGGCATGAACCTGCAAATGCTCAGTGCGCCAACGCTGCGCCAGCGCTACCCCTGGCTGGGTGCCAGCGTGGTGGGTGGTTCTCTGTGCCCGCAAGATGGACATGCCAATCCGCGCCTGGTGTCGCCTGCTTTTGCCAAGTCGGCGGCCCGCTGGGGGGCTGACATCCGGGAGCAAACACAGGTGCAAGACCTGGCGCATGATGGTCGGCAGTTCGTGGTTCGTGCGCTCGGTCAGCCCGAGATTCGGTCCAATTTTTTGCTCAACTGTGCCGGTGCATGGGCCGGCACCATTGCCGCTGGCTTTGGCGAGCCGGTACCCATGGTCTCCTCGCACCCGGTCATGGCGGTGACCGAGCCTCTGCCTATGTTCATGAACCTGAGCCTGGGGGTGGAGGGCGGTGGCATTTACGCCCGCCAGGCGCCACGGGGCAACTGTGTGATTGGTGGTTCGCAAGGCTATGCGCTGGATGACAAGCGCGCCCGTCCCAGCCGCGAAGCGGTTTCGCTGGTACTGCAGCGCTCGGTGGAGTTGATGCCAGCGCTGCGCCACGCCCACATCATTCGAACCTGGAGCGGCACCGAAGGCTATTTGCCCGACCGCGAACCCGTGGTGGGCTTCAGTACCACCACGCCCGGCTTGCTGCATGGCTTCGGTTTTGCCGGTGCAGGTTTTCAGATTGGCCCGGCCGTTGGGGCCGTGCTGGCCGATTTGGTGTGCGAGGGTCACAGTGCCACCGACATTGAAGCCTTTGCCATATCCCGTTTTCAAAATCTGGTGCAACCGGCGCCTGATGATCCCCTCAACCGGTCCTTCTCACGCAGTTCTTCCCTCGTTAACGTTACCTAAAGGAGATTCCATGAAACGTATTTCTTCACCCCTTCAAGTGGCCAAGCGCACCTTGCTGCCCATGGCCCTGCTGGCCGCCACGCTGGCCGCACCGCTGGCCCAGGCACAAACCAAAACCCTGTATATCGGCATGAACGGGGGCTCCATGGAGAAAACCTGGACCGAACACATCTTCCCGTCGTTTGAGAAAGCCAATAACGTCAAGGTGGTGGTGGTGCCTGGCACCTCGTCTGACGTGCTGGCCAAAGCCCAAGCTGCCAAAGACAAACCACAAATGCACGTGATGTTTCTGGATGATGGCGTGATGGTGCGTGCCATTGGCATGGGCTTGTGCGAAAAAATGAAACCCAGCGCCACCCTCAACGAGGTGTTTCCTGCGGCCCGTTTCAAGAACGATATGGCCATTGGCGTGACCATGGGCATGACCGGTCTGGCTTACAACAAGAAAATGTTTGCCGACAATGGCTGGGCCCCGCCCACGTCCTGGATGGACCTGGCCGACCCCAAGTTCAAGGGTAAGGTGGTGTTCCAGTCCATGCCTTCGTCTTCGTTTGGCTTGCACGGCTTTTTGATGTTCAACCGCATCAAGGGCGGCAATGAGTCCAATGTGGAGCCCGGCTTCAATGCCTGGAAGACCAGCATCGGCCCTAACGTGCTGGAATACATTCCCAGCTCAGCCAAGCTCTCTGAAATGATTCAAACCGGCCAAGCCGCGATTGCACCGTTGACACCCACCTCGGTGGCCTCCCTGAAGGAAAAAGGCATTGCCGTTGAATACGCGCAGCCCAAAGAAGGCTCTGTGGTGTTGATGACGGCTGAGTGCGTGATTGCCAACAACAGCGAACCTGTGCTGGCGCAAAAACTCGCCGAGCATCTGTTGACGGCCACGGCACAGGCAGCGGGTTTACAGCACGGCAACCAAATTCCGTCTAACCCCAAAGCGCCTGCCGTGGACAACGAAGCCAAGGCCATGGTCAAGCAGTTTGCGGAGTACATGAAAAATACCGTCACGCTGGACTGGGATGCTGTGAATGAAAACCGTGCCGCCTGGAACGCGCGCTGGAACCGATCCATTGAACGCTAGAAAGTAAGCCATGACCACTGCCTCTGATATTTCGTCCATTTTTCAAACGCTGGGCGTGCCTTTGGCACCTGCCGGCACGCAAGCCTTGCAGGTGCATTCACCGATTGACGGCAGCGAGCTGGCCCAAGTGGCGTGCAGCACGCTGGCGCAAACCCAGGCCGCCATTGACAGCGCCCATTCACGCTTTCTGAGCTGGCGCAATGTGCCCGCGCCCAAGCGGGGTGAGCTGGTGCGGGTGTTTGGTGAAGTGGTGCGCCAGCACAAGGAACCGCTGGGGCGTTTGATTTCTCTTGAGACTGGAAAAATTCTTCAGGAAGGTTTGGGCGAAGTGCAAGAGGTGGTGGACATTTGCGAATTTGCCGTGGGCTTGTCGCGGCAGTTGTACGGCCTGACCATTGCCAGCGAGCGGCCCGACCACAAGTTGCTGGAAACCTGGCATCCGATAGGTGTGGTCGGGGTTATTTCGGCGTTCAACTTTCCGATGGCAGTGTTTTCCTGGAATGCGGCACTGGCGCTGGTCTGCGGTAATACGCTGGTCTGGAAGCCGTCCGAGAAGGCGCCCTTATCGGCGTTGGCCTTGGGCGGTTTACTGCTAAAAACTGCGCAGAATTTAGGCATTGATGGCACCGGCTTGCTGGCTGTCCTAGTTGGTGAGCGTGCGGTGGGTGAAGCCCTGGTGGCGCACCCGCAGGTCAAGCTGGTCAGTGCCACGGGGTCCACCGCCATGGGCAAGGCCGTGGGGGTCGCGTGTGCGTCGCACTTCAAGCGTTCTTTACTGGAACTCGGTGGTAACAACGCGGCCATTGTGTGCCCCTCAGCCAACCTGGACCTGGTGGTGTTGGGCGCCACGTTTGCTGCGGCCGGCACTGCCGGCCAGCGCTGCACCAGTCTGCGCCGCTTGATCGTGCACCGATCGGTGTACGCCAGTTTGGTGGCGTCCTTGGTTCGCGTGTTTGGAAAGCTCGCCATTGGCGACCCCTTAGCTACCGGCACGCTGGTGGGGCCTTTGATTGACCAAGGCGCTTTTGAGGCCATGCAGCGTGCACTGACCACGGCGAAAGCGGGCGGTGCGACGGTGCACTTTGGTCAACGGGTGGAGACCGACCAGCCCGCCGCTTTTTATGTGCGCCCGGCCTTGGTTGAGATGCAGACGCAGACCGGCCCCATGCTGCATGAAACTTTTGCGCCTATTTTGTACATCGTGCCCTATGACGACTTTGAGGAAGCCATTGCCATCAACAACGCGGTGGTCCATGGTTTGTCGTCGGCGGTGTTCACGCAGAATTTGCGCGAGGCAGAACTCTTCACCTCGGCCCGTGGCTCTGACTGCGGCATTGCGAATGTGAACATTGGCACCAGTGGCGCAGAGATTGGCGGGGCATTTGGCGGCGAGAAGGAGACCGGTGGCGGCCGTGAGTCGGGCTCAGACGCCTGGAAAGCCTATATGCGCCGGGCCACCAATACCGTCAACTACGGCACCACGCTGCCGCTGGCACAAGGCGTCAAGTTCGATATTTAGGGCTTTTGAACTGGACTCGACTTGACTGGACTGAACTGAACTGGCTGTTGTGCCAGGCCCAGCCTAGCCGAGTCTAAGTTTTACTGGCGATAAACCACATGACGGACTTGATGCCCGCCACGGTCAGCAACAAGGAGCCCAGCAAGTGCGCGCCGGCTGTGCCCAGGGCCAGCAGGTAACGTTGTTGGCCCAGCATGCCCACCACTTCAGCCGAGAAGCTGGAGAAGGTGGTGAGCGCCCCCAGAAAACCGGTCACCAGGGCGAGGCGCCAGACCGGGTCTATTTGCGGCAGCGCCTGAAAAACGGCCACGCAAACGCCGATCAGATAGCCGCCTATTAGGTTGGCCGCCAGGGTGCCAAAGGGAATGAGTGCGCCCGGGTTGAGCCACAGCCCTAGGCCCCAGCGGGCCAATGCGCCCAGGCTGGCGCCCAGGCAAATGGCGAGCACTGTGAGCATGTTTACTTCTTCGCAGCGCCGTTGACTGTCAGGCCTTCTGCCGAGAACTTGGTGGCCGTGGCATCGGCCACGCCTTTCACGCGGGACATGAAGTCGTTCCAGTCCTTGAAGTTGCCTTTCTTGCGCTCGTCCAGAATCTTGCTGGACATGGCCGGGCCAATGCCCTTGATGCTGTCGAGCTCAGCGACCGTCGCCTGGTTGATTTCGACGGCAGCAAAGCAGACCGATGCAGACAGCATGACGATCAGAAGCCATAATTTTTTAAGCATGTTGGAACCCCTGAAAAAATACACGAGCCGAAATAAATAGAGAGGGCGAGAGAGAAGCTATTGAACTCAAGCCTGTTGGGCCAGCCATTGCACATACTGCTGCACGCCCGTTTGCACATCAGCAAAAGCGTGATCACAGCCCGCGGCGCGCAGGGCGCTGAGGTCGGCCTGGGTGTAGCACTGGTATTTGCCACGCAGCGCGTCGGGGAAGGCCACGTAGTCGATCAGACCTAGGGCGGCGATTTCTGCCGGGGTCAGGGCGTCTTGGCCATTTAAGCTGCTCAAGCCGTTCAAGCCACGCAAGGTGTTGACGACTGTGCTGGCCACGTCATTGAAGGGCTGTGCCCGGCCACTGCCCAGGTTGAAGATGCCAGAGGTTTCGGGGTGGTCAAAAAACCAGAGGTTGACCGCCACCACGTCGTCGATGAAAACAAAATCGCGCATTTGCGCGCCGGGGCCGTAGCCACCGTAGTCGCCAAACAACTTGACCTTGCCGTCGGCCAGAAACTGGTGGTATTGGTGAAAGGCCACGCTGGCCATGCGGCCCTTGTGTTGCTCGCGCGGGCCGTAGACGTTGAAATACCTGAAGCCCACCACCTGGCTCATGCGCGCGGCGCGAGGCTGCTGCGCGGCTTTGTGCCAGGCCAGGCGCACGTGCTGGTCAAACAACAGTTTGGAGTAGCCGTAGACATTGAGCGGGCGCTCAAAGGCGGGTTCTTCGCGGAAGGTGTCTGCGCCGCCATAGGTGGCCGCGCTGGACGCATACAAAAGCCGGGTGCGTTGTTGCTGGCAGGCTGCCATTAATTGGCAAGACAAGGTGTAGTTGTTGGCCATCATGTACTTGCCGTCAAGTTCCATGGTGTCGCTACACGCACCTTCATGAAAGACCGCTTCTACGGCGCCGTAATGGCCCTGGGCAAAGTGGTCATAAAAGGTGCTGGCGTCCACGTAGTGGGCAATCTGCAAATCGGCCAGGTTGCGAAACTTATCGCCCTGTGTGAGATCGTCCACCGCGATGATGTCGGTGATGCCGCGTGCATTGAGTCCCTTGACCAGGTTGCTGCCAATGAAGCCGGCGGCGCCGGTGACGACGATACGGGTCATGCCATCAACTCCTCAAAAGAAACGGTGGCCGTACCAAACTTGGCCACAACCAGACCACCCGCCCGGTTGGCCAGCGGCAGGGCGTCGCGCATGCTGACCCCGGCGGCGACCAGCGCGGCCAACGTGGCAATGACGGTGTCACCAGCCCCGGTCACGTCAAACACCTCAAGTGCATGGGCGCTGACGTGCAAGTGGCCCTGGGCATCGAAGAGCGTCATGCCTTCCTCGCTGCGGGTGAGCAGCAGGGCGTCCAGGCCCAGGGTCTGGCGCAGCTTTTGCGCTTTGCTGTTGAGCTCTTCTTCGTTTTGCCAGGGGCCAATGACTTGCTGCAACTCCGCGCGGTTGGGGGTGATGCAGGTGGCGTGCTGGTAGCGCGTGTAATCGCTGCCCTTGGGGTCAATCAAGATGGGTTTACCAGCCGCGCGGGCGCTGGAGATCATGTCGCTGACATGGGCCAGGCCGCCTTTGCCGTAGTCGGAGAACAGCACGGCGTCATGCACGGGCAACAGGCTGGCAAAGGCCGCAGTTTGCGAGGCTAACACCTCGGTTTTTGGGGTGTTCTCAAAATCGAGGCGCAGCAATTGTTGCTGGCGCCCGATGACCCGCAGCTTGACGGTGGTCTTGAGCGTGGCGTCTCGCCCGAAGTGGGGTTGTATGCCGGTTTGGGCAACCAGCGCTTCCAGCTTGTGGCTGGCCTCGTCATCGCCCACCACGGTCAAAAGCGAGGCTTGTGCCCCCAGCGTGACCACGTTGTAGGCCACGTTGGCAGCGCCGCCATTGCGGTCTTCCTCGCGCGTGACGCGCACCACCGGCACCGGTGCTTCGGGGCTGATGCGGTCTACCGCGCCGTACCAATAACGGTCTAGCATGACATCGCCCACCACCAGCACGCGGGCCCTGGACAGTTGTTCTTTGCTGATCGTTATTGGCATGGCATCGTTTGTTTTTCAGTTCAACAATAAGTGGTCACAGCTCTTCGACACGACGGCTGGGGTAGCTGTCCCAAGCTTGGCAACCCGGGCATTGCCAGAAGTGTTGCCGTGCTTCGAAGCCACAGGCAGCGCAGCGGTAGCGCAGCAGCGGTTTGACGGCATGGTCTAGCGCGCGTTGCACCTGCGGGTGAAATTGCTCATGCTCAAATTTCTCGCCTGCTATCCACTTGGCGGCAGCCACCAGGGAGGGCTCGCGCTCCAGATGTTGCACATACCAGTCGCGTGCAGTCGGAGCCGGTTGCTCGCTGGCGGCATGCAAGGTCACGATGGCATCGAGCACATCGAGCGAGGGTGACGCGTCGTAGTTGGCTTTGAGCACCAGTAAAGTCTTGGCGACTTGGCCGCAACGGATGGCCAGTTCCACCAAGGGCGCTGCAATCAAAGGAACCGCTTGCGGCGACTGCTGCAACGCGTCTTCCAGCAAGGCGAAGGCCTGGTCGGTGTGGCCTTGACTCGACAGCAGGCGAGCCAGGTCAAGGCGCGCGCGTGGTGCGTCTGGGGCTTTGGCCATGGCTTGTTGCAGCAGACTTTGGGCAAGGGCCTCGTTCTGACTGGCCAGGCAACTGGCGGCCTCCTCACACAGGTAATGAGCCAGACGGCCATTGAAGTTGCCCTGCTTGGCATCCGAGAGTTTTTGGGCGATCAGTGCGGCTTGCGTCCAGTCGCGGCTGCGCTCGTAATTGGCCAGCAGTGCAAGACGAGCCTGGGCTTCAAAGGGTGTGTCTTCGAGCTTGAGCAGGGCCGCTTCGGCGCGGTCGAGTAAGCCGGCTTTGAGGTAGTCCAGTGCCAGCGCGTGTTGCGCCCGTTGCCGGTCGGCCTTACTCAGGTCGCCGCGCGAGAGCAGGTGCTCATGCACACGAACGGCCCGCTCGTATTCGCCTCGGCGGCGAAACAGGTTGCCCAGCGCGAAATGCAGCTCCGACGTGTCGGGATCTTTTTGCACGGCTTCAATGAAGGCGTCAATCGCCTGGTCTTGCTGCTCATTGAGCAAGAAGTTAAGACCCTTGAAATAGGCTTTGGGCGCCTGGTGGTTTTCTATGCGCAGCTGGCGCAGGTCCAGACGGGATGCCAGCCAGCCCAGCACGAAGGCCATAGGCAGTCCAACCAAAACCCAGCTGAGGTCAAAGTCCATGGGGAATGTTGGGTTGGGTTGCCACTGCCGCGGACTCGTCTACCGGCGTGGCCGCAGCGGCCTGTCTGGCCTGGGAGGCGGCACGGC
>JBIKZP010000210.1:0-4901 GCA_044354655.1 Rhodoferax sp.
GTCAACCACCATCGAGTCCAGCACCTCGGGCAGGGCTTCGACGGCGCTATAGAGTTCGCTGGTGCCCATGCGCAGGCCGTAGCGGTTGATGGTGGCATCGCTGCGGCCATAAATGATGCAGCCCCCTGAGGCGCCTACCTTGAGCCAGTCGCCGTGGCGCCAGACGCCGGGGTACATGTCAAAGTAGCTCGATAAGTAACGTTGCTTGGCCTCGTCGCCCCAAAAATACAGGGGCATGCTGGGAATGGGTTGGGTGCAAACCAGCTCGCCCACCTCGCCGGTGACGGGCTGGCCCTGTTCGTTCCAGGCCTGCACGGCGCAGCCAAGCAGGCGGCATTGCATTTCACCCGGCACTTGGGGCAGCTCGCGGTTGCCGCCAATGAAGGCGCCGGCAAAGTCGGTGCCGCCAGAGATGTTGCACCACCAGATGTCTGGCGTGCCTAGACTTTCAAACTGTGCTGTGCCCCAATGCTGTGCATCGGCGCTCAAAGGGGAGCCGGTGCTGCCCAGGGCGCGCACTGTGCGCAGGTCGCCGCAGGCGGCCAGGTTGAGATCGGCTTTCTGGCAATTGGCAAAGAAAGCCGCGCCCGCCCCAAAGAAGGTGACGCCCAACTCGGCGGCAAAACGCCACAGCGTGGTCCAGTCGGGCGCAATTTTTTGGCCTTGGGCGTCTACCGTGCGCCCGCCGGGGTTGCCGTCAAAAATGCAGCAGGTGGTGCCATTGAGCAGGCCGCTGGTCTGCGCGTTCCACATGACCCAGCCGGTAGAGCTGTACCAGTGGTAACGCTCGCCCCATGCGTTGGGGGAATAGCTGCAGCCCACGTCGTTGTGCAAAATTTTGAGGGCCAGGGCCACCAGCACGGTGCCGCCGTGGCCGTGCACGATGGGTTTGGGCAGGCCGGTGGTGCCGCTGGAGTAGACGATCCACAACGGATGGTCAAACGCCAGCCACAAAGGTGCAAACGCTGCGGTTTGGTGGTCATCTCGCGCCATGGCGTGCGCCAGGTCGACGGTGGTGACGCTGGTGCCGGTCTCGAATGCGGTTGGGCGCTGGTGCTGCACGATCAGGTGGCGCACGCTGGGCAGGGCGGCGCACAGCTCGGCCACCACGGCCGTGCGGTCAAGGTCGCGTCCGCCGTAGGTCACGCCGTCGCAGGCAAT
The DNA here is from genome assembly GCA_044354655.1 of Rhodoferax sp. Taxonomy (GTDB): domain Bacteria; phylum Pseudomonadota; class Gammaproteobacteria; order Burkholderiales; family Burkholderiaceae_C; genus Rhodoferax. Next base: position 1,162 of record JBIKZP010000210.1, read on the forward strand.
CAGCACCTTGGGTTCGATTTGCTGAAAGCGGTCGAGCACGGCACGCGTGCCCATGTCGGGGGCGCAAATGCTCCAGACGCCGCCCATACTGACGACCGCCAGAAACGCCACCATGGCCTCAGGCACATTGGGCAGGTAAGCGGCCACGCGGTCGCCCGGCTGCACGCCTTGGGCTTGCAGATGCAGCGCCAGCGAGGCCACCTGGCGGCGCAGCTCCGGCCAGCTCAGCTCGCAAGGCGGGGCACTGCCCAGGCTGTTCTCGTTGTGGCTGACGATGGCCGGCATGCCCGCGGCATGCGCCGCGTCGACATGGCGTAACACCTGCTGCGCGTAGTTGACTTGCGCGCCTTCAAACCAGCGGGTGTTGGGCATGGCAGCGCCGTCGCACACTAGGCGGTGCGGCGTGGGCGACTGCAGGTCAAAGTAGTCCCAGATGCTTTGCCAGAAGGCGTCTAGATCGGTGGTGGACCAGCGCCACAGCGCGTCGTAGTGGTCAAACGACAGGCCTCGCTGCTCGCGCAGCCAGGTTTGGTACAGGGTAATTTGGGGAATGAAAGGCGCTTGCATGGCATGCATGATGACCGCAAGCAGGCCCTCGCTCAAGCGGTGGGAACCCTGAGAGGGTAGGCGACTATGATTTGCCCCACTTCACTCATTTCACCCATTTTCAGGAGTTCTTCATGCGTGTCTGGCAAAAACCGATCTCTGTGGCCGAGCTGACCGCCATGCACGTGGACACGGCCGTGGCGCACTTGGGCATGGAGTTTCTGGAGGTGGGCGACGATTTCATTCGCGCCCGTGTGCCCGTGGACACGCGCACGCGCCAACCCTACGGCTTGTTGCACGGCGGCGTGAGTGTGGTGCTGGCTGAAACGCTGGGCTCCTGTGGTGCGGCCTACGCCACGCCCGAGGGCCACCGCGCGGTGGGCCTGGACATCAACGCCAACCACATCAAGGGCGTCACCAGCGGCTGGGTCACGGGCGTCACACGCCCGGTGCACAGGGGGCGCACCACCCACGTGTGGCAAATTGACATGCACAACGAAGCAGGCGAGCTGACCTGCGTGTCGCGCATCACCATGGCGGTGCTGGCGCCGCGCTGATCGGCTTCATTACAACGGGGCGTACGCGTAAAACGGGCCGCTTCGGCCGCCCACCGTTGCGCCAATCATGATGGTGAAGACACGTCGGCCATAGTAGAAAGGCAAACCCCAGTCAAAGCTGGCGTCACTGGTGCCACCACCCGCCAAATTGGCATACGCAAAGTTGCCGGTCACCACCAGCGCCTCCAGGTTGGCGACGCTGAAGTTGACGGTGGCGTTGCTGCCGTCGCTCAAGGGCAGGGTGGCGCTCAAGGCGGTGGTGCTGGCCGGGCAATAAAAGTCTGATGCGCTGCCGGAACAGCGCGGCAAACTGGCGTCGTTGAAAAACAAACCATTGGAGCCGCTGTCAAAAAAACTGTCGGGCATGGCCACGCCCTTGTAGGTGGTGGTGAAGAAGCCCCAGCTGTTGATGGGCACCACGTTGGCACTGGCCAGGCGGTTGTTGTCTTGGGTGTCGACCCCAAAAATTAAGCGCCCTGTCACGCTGCGTTCACCGGTCGCGCTGATGGCGGGCAGCTCCAGCAGCACGCCGTTGTTATTCATAGCAAACCCGGCCACCGGGTTTTTCACCTGGTAGGCGCTGCTGATGGCCGTGACCTCGGTGCAACTGCTGAAGTCGCTCAAGGTGTTGCAGGTGTAGTAAGACTGGGCGTCATGCGTCAAGCGGCCCACCCCCAAAATGCCGTTGGCGCCCAGATCGTTGCTGCTGGTCAGGGCCATGAAGTCGGGGCCGCAACCCACCTGGGCAACGGGTGCGCTGGCGGCAATCAACTGCACTGGAATGTTGAGAGCGGTCTCGTCGGCCATTCTGATGTCTACCGTCTTCACGACGCCCCAGGTATAGCTGTTGACAAAGCGGGCACAAGTGGCCAGTTGCAGGCCATTGCTGTAGGTCTTGGCCCTCAGGTTGAGGGCGGTCACGGCGGTGTCAAACACGCGCAAACCGGTGGAGCCGGTGTCTACCTGAATGCGGTCTATGGTTTGGCAGGTGTTGGTGCCGGGCTCGCACAAGGTCACCGACACGGTGGGAATGTTGACGTTGAGGTTGAGCGCGGGCTCCACCGTCACGGGCACGTAGTTTTGCGCGCCCAAAGTGGTGACTAAAGGGGGCAAACTCGGACTGGGCGGCGCTGCATCACCGCCACCGCCACACGACGACAACAGGCCAGCCAACACCAGCAATAACGCCGCAGGCAGCCGCAACCCGGAGGTCCAGCTTGGAGGGACGCACCAGTGAGCCAGCCCGTGGCGCATTATTTAACCTCGCCCGGCGTGACGCCTTCGGGCAGTTGAGCCGGCAGGTAAATGCGGCCTCTAAGTGCCCCCATGAGGCCGCTCATCTCGACCACCAGGCCGACGTCCGTCGGCACCTGGCCTGCGCGGCGCTGTTTGCTCAAGGTGGCAAAGCGGTCGTAAAAGCGGCCCAGCATCAACGCGTAGTCGGGCCATGCAGGGCCTTGCCAAACCAGCGCAAACACCAGGTCTTGGCGCGACAGGTATTCACGCACCACCGTGCCGTTGGGCAGGCTGTGGGTATAGACGCTGTACTGCGCACCCGGTTCTGCCTTGAGGGTGGAGGCCAGGCTTTGTTGCGCCTGGTAAATGGACGCAAGCCCTTCACCCAGAACCGCCTGCGCCGCACCGGAGGCCAGCAGCAAGCTGGCACACACGCTTTGCTGAAGTAGCCGTACCCGCCTGGTCATCGACCTAGGCACCAGAAACCACGCCCGCACGCCACGCGCCCCCGGGCGGCCGGCACGATGCTGTGGTTGTGAAAAGCGGTCTGCCGGCTTCATCGGGCGCCTTGAAGTTTCAAAGGCGTCAATGCTGCGCTTGCACCCCCACGCTCAGCTTGAGTTTGAGCAAATTTACGACATGGCGTCGTCGCGGCTTATGGCTGGTTGGCGGCCCGGGCCAGGCCGGCCCAGGCGAAGGGCTTAAGTTTTCTGCGCCATGCGCTCGCTTTTCCAGTACACGTCATCACCAACGGTGCCATCCGTGCGGTGGCGGTTGAGCACGCGGGCCAGCACAAACATCAAGTCGCTCAGGCGGTTGAGGTATTGGCGCGGTGTGTCTTTGAGCGCCTCTTCATTGCCCAAGGCCACCACCGCACGCTCGGCGCGGCGCGCCACGGTGCGGCAGATGTGGGCCAGGGAGGCCGAGCGGTTGCCCGCTGGCAAGATGAACTCTTCCAGGCGCGGCAAGGTGGCGTTGTGTTTGGCGAGCGCCTGGTCAAGGGCCAGCACGGCTTCGGGCTTGAGCAGTTCATAGCCAGGGATCGAGAGCTCGCCGCCCAGGTTGAAGAGCTGGTGCTGAATTTCGTCAAGCAGCACGCGCAACGCAGACGGCATGTCCTCGCAGAGCAAGACGCCAATGCAGGAATTGAGTTCGTCGACATCGCCCATGGCGTGGACGCGCAAACTGTTTTTGGAGACGCGTGTGTTGTCGCCCAGGCCGGTGGTGCCGTTGTCGCCGGTGCGGGTGGCGATTTGTGTCAGTCGTTGTCCCATGGTGAGATATGTCCTTGTTGCTGCGCTATGTGTCGGGCTATTGTTGCAGCAATCCGGGAGCATCTGGGCTTGCAAGGTTTTGTCCGCAGCCTCGGTGGCGACAAGTGACGTTTCATGGCGTTTCGGA
>JBIKZP010000211.1:0-4897 GCA_044354655.1 Rhodoferax sp.
GGTTTGCTGCCCATTGGCATGGCGCGAGGGAATAAGCGCACCCAGATGCTGTGCCTGCGCCTGGATGGACGTTTGGCTCTGGTAGTGGGTGCAGGTGCATTGCCGTTGGCGGATGCCATCGGTTTCGAGAATGGCAGCTTCACGGTGGATCAAACGGTGATTCGCCAATTGGTCGATGCAGCCACCACAGCCGACCCACGCCACACACCCAGCACGGTCAAGCGCGAAGCAGGCAAGCTTGACACGCTGGCCAGGTATGCGAGCTGGCAAAAAGCGTACAAAGCTTTGCGCAAGAAGAGTCCGAATAAATCGGACGTTTGGTATTCGCAGCAAATCGCCAAGACCGCCATTGCCCAAGGGCGCGACGCCAGCACCATCAAAAAGAACATGATTTCTTGAAATAGTTGGGCGGAAAGTTTTCGCCCAACTTTTACGCCTGACAACGCGCCCTTTCGCGCTGTTTTGTTCCAGGCCGCGCATCCCTCTTTCCCTCTGAAACAGCACTCACAGCACGCCGCCGCGTGGGCCTTTTGTCGCCCAAAACGCCCAAACAAACTTGCGTCTGAGTTCATTCCATACCCGTCAAAGAGGACCCAACATGACGACCACCATCCTGCGTATTCCAGCGGCCAAAACCCAATCCGGCTACTCCCGCTCCACCATCTACCTGCGTATTGCGCAAGGCTTGTGGACCAAACCCGTCAGCCTGGGGCCGCGCGCCGTCGGCTGGCCCTCCAATGAGATTGAGGCGCTGAATGCGGCGCGCATCTCGGGCAAGACCGATACCCAAATCCGCGAATTGGTCGAGACGCTGCACACCAAGCGCAAAGACCTGATGGCAGCTTGGGGGTTGTAGCCATGAAAACCGCTCTTCATGCCATCGCCTATTGGCTAGTTCAGTCCGCGCCGTATGCGATTGCGATCCTATTGGGCATTGTGTTGAAAGGCTGCGTATGAACGACCTGACCGACCAATTTCGGCTGGCCATTGCAGCGGCGGGACTGACACCACCGACTGAAATCATTGACGATGGCGTAATCCATCGATTCAGCACCAGCGGCAAACCCACCCACAAAAACGGCTGGTACATGCTGCACACCGACGGCATCGCCGCTGGGGCGTTTGGCGACTGGCGCGAGGGTTTTACGCAAAACTGGTGCAGCAAGGCAGACACGTCCATGACCGAAGCGGAGCGGCTTGCACACCGTGAGCGCGTCAAGGCCATGCAGCGCCAGCGTGAAGACGACCTAGCACAGCGTCAGCAATTGGCAGCAGCCGACGCACTCAAACGCTGGACGGCAGCCACGCCCTGCACCCAGCACGACTACCTGATCCGCAAGGGCATCCAGCCCCATGGTGTAAAGACTGAAGGTGACAAGCTGCTAATTCCGATGCGTGACACGGCGGGCACGGTGCACAGCTTGCAGACCATCGCACCGGACGGCACCAAGATGTTTATGTCGGGCGGCAGGGTCAAAGGCTGTTACTTCGGTATCGGCAAACCCAAGGGCGCGCTGATCGTGTGCGAGGGCTTTGCCACCGGCGCAAGCATCCAAGAATGCACCGGCCATGCGGTCGCAGTCGCATTCAATGCGGGCAATCTTGAGGCTGTCGCCGTGGCACTGCGCAGCAAGTACCCCGCTCTCAAAATCATCATCGCCGCAGACGACGACCACCAGACCCCTGGCAACCCTGGCATGACGAAAGCCACGGCGGCGGTGCAAGCAACGGGTGCCACCCTGGCCGTACCGGTGTTTAAGGCGGCGACAGCATGAATAACATGACCGACTTCAACGACCTGCACCAATTGGCAGGGCCAGACGCAGTAAAGGAATGCATTGATTTTGCTATCAATTCAGTAGCTACTTACGCAAGTGATACGGGGGCTACAGGCCAATTTTGCATATGGCCTGAGCCGAAGGAGATAAAAACTGATCTTCCCATTGCGCCAGACTTCGACGCGAAGACACTACTGCCGCCAACGCTGGCCGACTTTGTGCTGGACGAAGCCGACCGCATGCCTTGTTCGCCGGACTACATAGCGGCGGCGCTGATCGTCTGCCTGGGCTCGGTCATTGGTGCCCGCTGCGGCATCAAGCCCAAGCGCCGGGATGACTGGATCGTGACACCGAATCTGTTTGGCGGCATTGTGGGTGACCCGTCTTCCAAGAAGTCGCCGGCACTGGGCACGGTGACCCGTTTTCTTGACCGGCTAGAAGCCAAAGAAGCCGAAAAATTGGAGGATGCCAAAAAGATTTTTGCCGCCGAAACCGCAGCCTTTGAGGCGCACCAGTCCGCCGTCAAAGGGAGCATGAAGAAAGCTGCCAGCGGCAAAGTTGACCAACTGAAAATGAATGCCGCCATTGCGGACTTACAAGACCTGCAAGCCCCGGAAGAACCCAAAGAGCGGCGTTTCAAATCCAACGACTCGACGGTGGAAAAGCTGGGCGACCTGCTTGTGCACAACCCACAGGGCATGCTGGTCTACCGGGACGAGTTGATCGGCCTGCTGGCCTCTTGGGAGAAAGAGGGCAAGGAAGGCGACAAGGCTTTTTATCTGGAGGGCTGGAACGGCACCGCCAGCTTCAACATTGACCGCATCGGGCGCGGTAGCCTGCACATCAAGAATCTGTGCATCTCGGTGTTCGGCGGCATCCAGCCGGAATTGCTGGAGCGCTACCTCGCCGGTATCGCCACTTCGCTGGACAACGATGGCCGCATCCAACGGTTTCAAGTAATGGTGTACCCCAACGCCGTCGCCTGGGAATGGCGCGACCGCTATCCGGTCAAGGGCGCACGCGAGGCGGTGCGTGATCTGTTCGACCGGCTGGCCGTGTTTGACCCCGTGCAGGACGGCGCAGCGCCGAATGACGACTTTGTGAAGCTGCCCCACTTTTACTTTGACGACGCGGCGCAAGAAATCTTTGTCGAGTGGTGTACCGAACTGCACACGGTGCATATCGCCAATGAACAAAGCCCACTGATGCAACAGCACTTCGGCAAGTTTGAAAAGCTGTTCTGCTCCATCGCCTTGATCTTGCATTTGGCAGAGGGCTCCATTGGCCCGGTAACGGCCACCAGCGCATTGCGCGCAGCCGCCTGGTGCGAGTACCTGACCGGCCATGCACGGCGCATCTATGGCCTGGTGGAGGCCGCCAAAGTGACCACCGCTCGCATGGTCAGCCGCCGACTGGCCGAGGGCAAGTTAGAAGACGGCTTCACGGTGCGCGACATGGTGCGCAAACAGTGGTCCGGTGTCACCACCGCCATGCAAGCAGAAACCGCACTGGCCATCTTGGAGGAAAACGGCCATGTGCAAAGTCAGGACGGCATCAACACGCTGGGCCGCCCGACGGTGCGCTACTACGTCAACCCGCAAATCAAGAAGGTGGCGAAATGATCACCTGGGCCGAACGTGCAAAGGCGGCAATTTCACAAAAGGGCCAGAGCGGTACTGTCAAAACTGACGAAACCGCTGTTTCCAGACTTTTGGCAGTTTCGGCAGTTCCTATCGTGGCCGCTTCTGCGATGCCAAAGCCACTTTCGTCAGTTTTGGCAGTGGCCTACCCCACCATATTGGAAAAACACGATTCTTCCGTTGTGGTGACCGAAGACCCCGACCGCTGGTGTTGGCCGCGTTCATCGGCCATGAATGGCGTGGAGATTGGCACCTTCGAGACGCGCCTGCACAAGTTCACCGAAAAGGGCTTGGCTCGCAAGGATGGCGAAGTGCTGGCAGACGAGTTGGTACTGCGGGATCGCGAATCAGACGACCGGCGCGTTTGCCTGGAGTGCCAGCACTTTGCCGGGCATGGGGCTGGGTCATGGCGCTGTGGCAACTGGCAGGCCGCCGGTGTTGCTATCCGTTCGCGTGATGCGCAATTGCCCGCTGATCTGGTGGTGCAACTCCAGCGCTGTGACGGATTCACTGCACAACCAACATCCACACCGCAAGGAACCGAAGATGAACACAAACACCACTGACAAAACTGCCGAAATGGCCGCCCCCAATCCCCAGCCCTACGAAGTGGTGCGCTTCAACGCCCTCAAGCACGGCATCCTGAGCCGCTACACCGTGCTCAGCCACGAGAGTCATGCCGACTATGAAAGCTTGGTCAACTCGCTGATGGACGAGCACCTGCCTGCGGGCGCGACCGAGCAGCATTTGATTGAGGAACTGGCCAGCGTGATCTGGCGCAAGCGCCGAGTGCTGCAAGCAGAGGGTGCGACGATCAACAAGGGCTTGAAGGAATCCGCGCGCAGCGCAAAGACAGTGATACCCGCCGCAGCACCGTTTGAAATGGGGTTGTCAGGCGAAGGCACCGACATTCGCGACCTGATGGATTTGAAACCCGAAGACGTGACCGAAAGCCAGCGCGCTGCCCGCCACGACCTGGATGCCACCAACAAGGCCAGCGCAATACTGCGTAAGGGCGGCGAACGCGCCTATGACAAGGCCCTGCGTGCCCTGTTACCCGATTCACGAGATTGGTGGGACAGCTACTTGGAGGAAGAGGAATACACCGCCGATGCCGTGGGCTTGGCCAGCTTCATCACAGAGCATCTGTCACCCCTGTGCCACCAACAGGAAAAAGAATCCCGCCACCATGACGCCATCGTGAACCAAACTATTGGCGAGGGGCTGCAAGCCTATAGGCTGGAGAAGCTTTCCCGCTACGAAACGCATCTGGACCGCAAGTTTGAGCGCACTTTGGCCATGCTGATCAAGTTGAAAGACCTTAGAAGAAGCCGCGCAGCGTAAAAACATGCGTAATTTTCGGCCGCACGCAAAACACTCGAAACCTAGCATTCATGCGGGTTACGGCGATATTCATGCGTTTTCAGGTCGCAACACCTGTTCAACTTGCCAAATGATTTCGGCAAAACCGGAGAATAA
>JBIKZP010000011.1:0-15696 GCA_044354655.1 Rhodoferax sp.
CGTGGACAACTGGGTCACGGTCGACTTTCCCCATGTGATGCAGCAACTCGGCGTTGACCCGTTTCAGGGCCAGGGCTGGGAAGCCTTTGACCGTGGCGAACGTGCCGCTCCCCGCCCCCTGACCGACACGACGGGAGAGTCGGCTTGACGGGTGCGGCTCAATTGTTGACGCCATCGTTCCGGCTGGATGGCAAGCGTGCCCTGGTGACAGGTGCCAGTCGCGGCATTGGCGAGGCCGCAGCCCATGCTCTGGCGCAGGCCGGCGCCGAGGTGACGCTGGTGGCGCGCTCTTTGCCCGAATTGGAAGCAGTAGCCCAGACCATACGAGCGCAAGGCGGACGCGCCCAGGCCTTGCCGTTTGACGTCACCGACTCAGGCGCTGTGCAGCGCGAGATTGCAGCGCAGGGGCCGTTTCATATTTTGGTTAACAGCGCCGGCACCAACCGGCCAGCCCTGCTGACGCAGACCAGCGATGAAGATCTGGACGCGGTTTTGCTGCTCAACGTGAAGGCTGCCTTCTACCTGGCGCGTGAAGTGGCGCGCGGACTGATCGCCGCCGGTATGCCTGGTTCCTTGATCAATATTTCTTCTCAAATGGGGCACGTGGGTGGCCCCAAGCGCACCGTGTACTGCGCCAGCAAACATGCCATAGAAGGCTTGACCAAGGCGCTCGCCTGGGAGCTGGGTGGCCAGCAAATTCGCGTCAACACGCTCTGCCCCACCTTCATTGAGACCGACATGACACGGCCCATGCTGGCCGATCCCGAATTCATGGCGCTGGTGCAATCGCGCATTGCCCTGGGCCGTCTCGGCCAGGTGCAAGACATCATGGGCGCCGTGGTATTTCTCGCCAGCGAGGCCTCGGCCCTGGTGACCGGCAGCGCCTTGATGGTGGATGGCGGATGGACCGCGCAGTGAAGGCACAAGCTACCTCTTTGGACGTAGCGCGCCTGGCCGGGGTGTCGCAGTCGGCGGTGAGCCGCTGCTTTACGCCTGGGGCCAGTGTGTCCGAGCCGATGCGGCTGAAGGTGCAAGACGCTGCGCGAAAACTCGGGTACCAGCCCAATGCCCACGCCCGCAGCCTGATCACGGGGCGTTCTCGCATCATTGGCCTGGTGTTGTACAAAATCGAGAATTTGTTTTACCCCGTGGTGCTGGAGCGGCTGGCCAAACGCCTGCAACAAGATGGCTACCACCTGCTGATTTTTGTCAGCGACAGCACCACCTCAGACGACCTGGTGGGCGAGATCCTGCAATACAACGTCGACGGCATCGTGCTGGGCGCCACCACCCTGTCATCGGCCTTGGCGCAACGTTGCGCCGATGCCAGTATTCCTGTGGTGCTGTTCAACCGTGTGATGGCTTCGGGCAGTGCCGGTGCGGTCAGCTCGGTGCGTTCGGACAACGTCGGGGGCGGCTTCGAGATCGCCCGCTTTCTGGTGGCCGGGGGGCACAAGCGCATCGCCTACATTGCCGGGCGCGAAGACTCCTCCACCAATCTGGAGCGTGAGCGTGGCTTTCGCGACGGCCTGGCCCAGGCTGGCCAACGCATTTACGCCCGCGCTGTGGGTAATTACGACGTGGCCCAGGCCCAACAGGCGGCCCGTGATCTCTTCGGACAGGCCGGCGACAGGCCCGACGCCGTGTTTGTGGCGGGTGACCAAATGGCCATTGCCGTGCTGGACACGCTCCAGCATGAGCTCGGCCTGCGCGTGCCGCAAGATGTTTCCGTGGTGGGCTTTGACAACGTGCCCCAGGCCGCCTGGGAGTCTTACCAGTTGACCACTTTTGAGCAACCCGTGCAGCCCATGGTGGAAGCCACGGTGGAGCTGTTGCAAAGTTATTTGCGCCAAGAGCAAACACCGCCCAGCCGCAATGTGGTGGTGCCTGGCACGCTGGTGGTTCGTCGCTCCGCAAGAATTCCCGTACCTGGAGAGCAGCCATGAAAGGCTTTGACGCCGAATTTACCGACCTGGAGCACTACATCCGGGTCATCACCGAGCGCATCTGGGAAGGTCGCCGTATTGACGACATCGAGCGCTACTACAGCAGCGACTGCGCGGTGGAAACACCCGGCAGCGTCAGCGTGGGCATTGCGCCAGTGATGCAATCCACACGCGACACGCTGGCTATTTTTCCCGACCGTGAACTGCTGGCTGAAGATGTGTTGTGGTCGGGCGATGCCGAGGGTGGCTTCCTGTCCTCGCACCGCATTCTTTCACCCATGACGCACCAGGGTGCCGGGCCCTTTGGCCCGCCCAGTGGACGGCGCTTGTATGCGCGCACCATTGCCGATTGCGTCTGCAAGGACAACCGCATCGTGCATGAGTGGCTGGTGCGCGACCAGGCCGCCATTGCTCGCCAGATTGGTCTGCATGAACGCGAGTTGGCGCAGGCCTGGTTGAACGAGCGCGGGCCCATCCGCAAGCCGGCCATGCCGCCGGCGCCGCAGGGCTACCAGTCATTTATTGCCAACAGTACTTTGGCCTTGCGCTACCGCGATTTGTACCTGGGTCTTTGGGAAACCGGCCGGCTGACTTCACTCCAGGGTGACTACGACCGTGCCATTACCTTGGCCGCTCCCGGGGGGCAGACCTTGCATGGCCACGCCGATATTCAAAATTTCTGGGCTCAATTGCTGCTGCCTTTTTCGCAGGCCGAAATCAGCATTGAGCATCTGACCGAGAACCACCGCCCTGAACGCTGTGCCGCTGTGGCCATGCGTTGGCGTGTGCAAGCCCTGCACACCGGGGCCGGTCGCTACGGTCCCGCCACGGGAAAACCGATTGAAATTATGGGAATTTCCCATGCGGAATTTGTAGACGGGCGCATCGTTCGCGAATGGCTCTTGATTGATGACGTAGCGTTGTGGATGCAAATCCTCGCGCCGCATTCCTGAGGCTCTGACATGGCGCGCGTGCAACTTAACAATATTTCCAAGTCCTGGGGCAACGCCCTGGGCGTCAAGCAGATGTCACTGGACATTGCCGATGGCGAATTCTTGGTTCTGCTGGGCCCCAGCGGCTGCGGTAAAACCACCACCATGCGTATGGTGGCTGGCCTGGAAGACCCCAGCACCGGTGAGATCTGGATTGGCGATCGCTGCGTCAACGGCATGGAGCCCAAGGACCGTGACGTTGCCATGGTGTTCCAGAGCTATGGCCTGTACCCCAACATGACGGTGTACGAGAACATCAGCTTTCCCCTGCGCATTCGGGGCATACCGGCTGCCCAGATCGACCCGGCGGTGATGAAAGCGGCTACGCAAGTGGAGTTGACTGATTTCTTGGACCGAAAGCCCAAAGAACTCTCGGGCGGCCAGCGCCAGCGCGTGGCACTGGCACGTGCCATCGTGCGCCAGCCCAAGGTGTTTCTCATGGACGAGCCCCTGTCCAACCTGGACGCCAAGCTGCGCGTCACCATGCGCTCGCACATTAAGCACCTGCACCATGCGCTGGGTGTGACCACCATTTATGTCACCCATGACCAGATCGAGGCCATGACGCTGGCAGACCGCGTGGTGGTCATGAGCAAGGCCGAAATTCAGCAAATTGGCACGCCTGAGGCGATCTACAACGACCCCACCAACTTGTTCGTGGCCGGCTTCATTGGCTCGCCTGCCATGAACCTGATCAGCGGTGAGCTGCGCAACGGCGTGTTTGAAGCGCCTGGCGTACACATCGCCGGTTTCGGTTCGCACAGCCATGCCCAGGTGGTACTGGGCGTGCGCGCCGAGGACATGACCGTGGTGGCGCCCGAGCTGGCGCAAATTCGCGCTGAGGTCTTCAGTTTCGAGCTTACCGGTGACTCCACCTTGGTGATGGTTCGCTTGGGCGACCAAGTGGTGACGGCCCGTGCCGACAAGCACCACCGTGCCCACATTGGCGACGCCTGCGGCTTTGCGGTTACCGCAGACCGCTGCTACCTTTTTGATGGCCAGACGCAGAACCGGCTGCGTTTGCAAACCAATTAACCCGCCCGGATTTTTGGAGAATGACATGACACAACGTACCCTGCGCCGTTCCCTAATGGCCACAGCTGTTCTGCTGGCCACTTTGCCTAGCCTGTCGTATGCCCGCTGCGACAACTTGGCCAATACCAAGCCCGGCGAAATCAACATCGTGGGCAATACCTTCCCAGCGCTGCAGCACATCGCCAAGGAGATGGAGTCTTGCACCCGTGGTGGTATCAAGGTGCAGTACAAGCTGGTGCCCTCGCCACAAAATGAGCAGGAAACCTTGCAAGCCTTTGGCTCCTCGGGCAAGTCGGCTTTTGACGCAGCCGTGGTCTCCATGGGCGCTTTCACCAAGCTACAGAGCGCGGGTCAGTTGCAATCCATGACCGACCTGGTCAACAAATACAAAGCCAAGTACAAAATTGAAGACAACATGCTGGTCAAGGTCAACGGCGAAGTGATGGCCATTGCCTTCATGCAAAACGCCCAGAACCTGTTCTACCGCAAAGACCTGTTTGACAAGCATGGCATCAAGGTGCCTGCCACCTACGCCGAGATGCTGGTGGCGGCCAAGACCCTCAAGGAAAAAGAGCCCAGCATCGAGTTTCCGATTGCCCAAACCTTTGCCAAAGGCTGGGACAGCGCCACTGAATTCTCAAATATCTTTGCCGGTTACGGCGGTCGTTTTTTCAAACCCGGCTCGGCTGCGCCTGATTTCAACAGCGACGCGGGTGTGAAAGCACTCGAAACCATGAAGGCCATGACCACCTACATGACGCCCAACTACCTGGCCTCCGGTTCGGACGACGTGATGAACCAGTACCAGCAAGGTAAAGCCGCCATGGGCGTACTGTGGGCCAGTCGCGCCTCGCGCATGGATGACCCTGCTGCCTCCAAAATTGTGGGCAAGATGGAATTCACCGCCGCGCCAGCCGTCATGGCGGGTGGCAAGTCTGCCACCCACATGTGGTGGGACGGTGTGGTGATGCCCAAGAACATAGGCGGTGACCGTGAAACCGTGTTCCAGGTGCTGATGGAAGCGCTTGATGAGGAAACCACTGCTAAGGGCAATGACCTCACCATCTGGGTGCGTTCCTCCTACAAACCCACACGCTTTGGTACCGGCGTGGCCGCCTCTGCCAAGGCAGGTGCACCGCAATGGCCCTCTGAGCCTTACTTTGGCCTGGCCCACGGCGAGATTGGCAAGATCATTCCAGACGTGATGACCGGCGCGCTCGCCCCCAAAGCAGCTCTCGATGCAGCCGCCTCGGCTTATGCCCGGGCCGCTGCTGAAAAAGGCTTCTTGAAGTAAGACCTGCGGCATGCGTTTCTCCTCCTTCCTGCGATTTGTTGCGCCTTCAGCGGCCCTGATGGTGCTGCTGCTGGCGGTCCCGCTGGCGGTCACTTTTTACCTGTCGGTGCGCAATTGCACCATGCAGATGGAAGTGGTGACTGTCACCGAAACCAGCCCGTTTGGAGCGAAGGAGGTGACGACGCAGCGCGCCGTGATGGGGCCCGACGGCCGGGCATTGATTGCCTGTCGCTTTGTCGGGCTGGACTACTTCCGCAAAGTGCTTGGCCTGAGCACCGATGACGCGGAGTCCGCTGTGGGCAGCGCCCCGCCTGATGCCAGTGGTGCGGGCGGCGTGTCAGCGGCTGGTTCTCCGGGTTCTTCTGCGGATACAGCTCAGCGTTCCACCGAGTTCTTGGGGGCATTGCGTTTCACGCTGCTCTACACCTTTGTCACCACGCCCTTTGTCTTGCTGCTGGGCTTTGCGCTGGCGCTTGGGGTCAACCAGGTGGGCAAGCGCTGGCGCCCGCTCTACATTTCGGCCTCATTGCTGCCCTTCATCATCACCCCGGTGGTGGCGGCGCTGTCCATCAAGTGGCTGTTTCGGGACAACGGCCTGGTGCCCTACTTTTTGTCGCAGTTTGGTATCTCAGTGTTCTGGATGGCGCAGGCCTGGTCGGCCCGCTTGCTGATTATTTTGTACGGCGTCTGGCACGTGGTGCCGTTTGCCTTCATTGTGTTTTATGCCGGCTTGCAGTCGGTACCGCAAGACAGCCTAGAGGCCGCGCGCATTGACGGCGCCAGCGCCTGGCAGCGAATGCTCTATGTCACCTTGCCGCACCTGGCCCCGCTGTTCGTGTTTGTGACCCTCATTCATTTGATGGACGCCTACCGGGTCTTCGAGCCGGTGATGGTGCTCACCCAGGGCGCTTTCACCACCAGCGTGCAGTACTTGACCTACTACATCCTGATTCAGGAAAACAACCCCTACAAGGCCAGTGCCGCTGCGGTGCTCACCACGGCTGGCATCGCCGTGCTGCTGATCCCCCTGCTGGTGCGCACCTGGAAAGAACAACGGCGCGGCGCCTGACCCTATGAAACTCTCCTCCCACAGTTCACGCCTGTTGCTGCACGCAGCGCTCTTTGTCTGGCTGGCCCTGGCTTGTTTGCCCATTGTCTGGACCGCCATTATTTCCTTGCGCCAGTACGTCGACGCCTTTTCAATTCCGGTGCGCTGGCTGGCGCCAGTGACCTTTGAGAACTACACCCGGCTGTGGATAGACAAGCAGTTTTATCGCAATTTTTTCAACACCGTGATCGTCACGCTGGGCACCGTCAGCATTTCACTCACGGTGGGTTGCCTGGCGGGCTACGCGCTGTCACGCTACCGCGGCGCGCTGGGCTTTTGGCTACTGATCACCGCCTTGGTGTTTCGCTCTTTGCCGCATTCCACCTTGCTGCCCTCGTTCTATGTCATTTTTGATGCGCTGGGCATTCGCAACGAATACTTCACCCTGATTTTGGTGTTGGTGGCTATCAACCAACCCTTCACCATCTGGATGTTGCGCTCCTTCTTTGTCAACATTCCACAAGAGCTTGACGAGGCCGCCCTGGTGGACGGATGCACCCGGTTTGAGGCCTTCAGGCGCGTCATCATTCCCGTCATGTGGCCTGGCGTGGTCACCACCGGCCTGTTCAGTTTTCTGTTGGCCTACAACGATTTTCTGTTGAGCTCCTCGCTGGTCAATGCTGAAAAAATGACCATGCCTGCCGCCATTGCCAACGCTATTTCGGCCGACAGCGAAGCATTTCTGATGCAGGGTGTAGCCGGTGCGGTCAGTATCACCATCCCCTTGATTATTTTGGTTCTGGTGTTCCAGCGGCAAATCGTTTCTGGCTTGACACAAGGTGCCGTGAAAGGGTGAGACGGCCATGACGCACGCTACCCATGCCCGCAACAAAGCCGCCCTGGCTTCGTTGCGTGCGGCCCAGTACAACTACCAGCCAGACGCCGTGCGCGCTGCGCTCACCGCGGTTTTTTTGCCCCACGCTGCCGTGCATCTGGCCACCCCGTTTGAAGACCTGGACGGCCCCCAAGCCCTGTACGAGCAAGCCTATGCGCCGCTGCACCAGGCCATTCCTGATTTGGAGCGGCGCGACACCATTGTGTTAGCCGGCACCAGCCCGCAGGGCGAGCAGTGGGTCGGTTGCTGCGGCTATTACACCGGCACTTTCGTCAAACCTTGGCTCGATATTCCTCCTACCGGGCACCAGGTGGCCATGCGCTTTCACGAGTTCTACCGCATGCAAGACGGACGCGTGGTGGAGATGCAGGCCCTGTGGGACATACCCGAGCTGATGATGCAAGCCCGCGCCTGGCCCATGGCGCCCAGTCTGGGGCGCCAATGGCAGGTGCCCGGTCCGGCCACGCAGGACGGTCTGTTTCAGCAACCCCACGACGAGAGCCGGGCAGGCGCCAGTTTGCAGCTGGTGATGGACATGCTCACGGGTTTGTCGCGCCATGCCACTGGGGGCGTAGCCGCCATGCAACTTGAAAAATACTGGCACCCCCGCATGAACTGGTATGGCCCGGCGGGCATTGGCACCGGGCGCGGCATTGCCGGTTTTCGCCACTGGCACCAAATTCCGTTTCTCAACGGCATGCCGGACCGCCAGGGCACGGGCGGCCAAGGCGAATTTTTTGCCGAAGGCGATTACGTGGCCATCACAGGCTGGCCCAATATGCGCGCCACCCTCACCGGCGACGGCTGGATGGGCATTGCGCCGGCCGGCCAACAAATCACCATGCGCAGCCTCGATTTCTGGCGCTGCGAAAACGGCCTGATTCGCGAGAACTGGGTGCTGGTGGACCTGTTGCATGTCTACCGGCAAGTGGGTGTGGACGTGCTGGCCCGCATGCGCGAATTCAACCAGGCGCGTGCCTTATGCACCAGTCCATGAACCCGTCCACGAACCAGCGCCCCGCGTTGATCATGTTGCCCGGCACGCTGTGCGACGGCCGGGTGTTTGCGCATCAGCGCCGTGCCCTGCGTGATGTGGCTGATGTTCACACGCTCGATTACCGCCAGTTGCGCCACCTCGACGATTGGGTGCCCGCCTTGCTGGAGCGTTTGCCGCCACGTTTTTCGCTGGCGGGTTTTTCATTGGGCGGCTTGTGGGCGCTGGAGATCGTGCGCCAGGCGCCGCACCGGGTGGAGCGGCTGGCCCTGATTGCCAGCAATGCGCGCGCTGCCAGCGCCAAGGGTCGGCGCCACAGCGAAGGCCTGTGGCGGCTTTGGAAGCAGCGTGGTCCGCGTGCGGTGGTGCAGCAGGCCTTGCCTAATTATTTTCACCATGAGCAGTGCCGCCGAGCGCACACGGCACTGGTGACCGACATGGCCGTGCAGACGCGCGCCCCTGCCGCGCGTGCCGAGTTTGCCTGGGCGGCCAGTCGGCCCGCCGGGCTGCCGGCGCTGGCGGCTTTTAACGGCCCGGTGCTGCTGGCCAGCGGCCAACAAGACCGGCTGTGTCCACCGCCCTGGCAACAGGCCATGCACGCGGCCAGACCGGATGCGCAGTGGCTGGAACTGCCTCGTGTGGGCCATTTTTTACCTTTGGAGGCGCCAGCGCGCTTGAGCCAGGCCATGCGGCTCTGGATGCAGCGCTGACCCCCGCCTTTTTTGTCTCTTTCATAATGAGCACCCTATGTTGACCCCAGACCAGATCCAAGCCCGGTTCATTCCATTCAGCAGCCTGCGCTACAGCACCGAGGCCTTCATCGATTACCGTATTCCGGGCTGTGCGCCCAAGAAAAACTACGCCCTGATTGGCGCGGGTGTCTCGCAAAACCCGAACCAGCCGGTGAGCCTGCGCGAGAAGCATGGCTTTCAGGTGGGCGGTGTGGCCATGCCCGCAGGCAAGATCAACCCGCCCCACATGCATTTCACCGCCGAGGTGTTTATTTGTACCAAGGGAAACTGGAACCTGCACTGGGGTTTCAACCCGGAGGTGTTGAAAGCCGGAGTGGCGCCGGGCGACATTGCCAGCATGCCGACCTGGATGTACCGCGGTTTTCAGAACGTGGGCGATGACGAAGGCTTCATGTTTACCGCCTTGGGCCGTGACGACACGGGTGGCATTCTGTGGGGACCAGACACCTTGGCGGCCGCACGTGCCCAGGGCGTGCACCTGACCGAGGACTACCGCATCATTGACGAGCAACTCGGCCAGACCTGGAACGAGGCCGACCAGCGCCTGCAGCCCATGACGCCCGCCGAGATTTCCGCCTTGAGGGCCTGGACGCCGGCCCAAATGGCGCAACGCGTGGTGCGCTTTGCCGAGCTGGAATGGTCGGCTCACGCCTTGCTCGACAGCGCCTTGCCTGGCTGCGGTGCGCAGATGGCACCCGTCATTGGCTTGGGCATGACGCAGGACCGCAACCACGCCGCCCCCATTGCCAACTCGCACGGCTTCTCTATTGAGTGGATCAAGATTCCCGCAGGTGGGCGCATGTCGCGCCACCAGTTGGCTGAAAAACAGGTGCTGGTGGTGTACCAGGGCCAAGTGGATGTGGTGGTGGAAACACAAGAGCAGCCGCCAACCCAAAATTCGCAGCCCGCCAGCACCGAAAAAGTTCACACCTTGGCCGCCAGCAGCCCAGAGAGCTGGGACAGTTTTGCCATGCCGGCCGCATGCTGGCGCAGTTACCACAACACCGGCCTGTCGGACGCCGTGGTGCTGGTGATGACGCCCGGCGATGGCCGCAAAACCGTTCAGTGGTGCCCCGAGGTGCTGGCCGCCGCCGCCGCGTACGACCAGGCCATAGATGCCAACGGCTTTGTCGCCCCCAAGCGTTTTGTGGACCGGTCGCAGCGCTGAGCCAAGTCGCTTGATCTGGGCTTTGGCCTAAATATTGGCCCGGATTTTGGCAGTGCATTTTGATGGACACTTGTTGAGTTGAAACCTTGAGGAGCACCTTGTGAACCCACCCGACAACTTCCGCCCCCTGGACACGCGCTTGGCCGCCCTGTTGCGCAGCAAGCAGCAGCTGCGCGGTATCTTCAACGGCATTGCCTCGCCGGCCATTGTGGAGATGTGCGCATTTGCCGGTTTTGACTTTGTCGTGATCGACAACGAACACGGCCCGGCCGGGTTTGAGACTACCGAGAACCTGCTGCGCACCGCGCGCGCCTGTGGCCTGCCGGCCGCCGTGCGTTGCCTAGAGCAAGACCTGGCCCGCACGCTGGACCTGGGCGCCGGCGCCGTGCAAGTGCCTATGGTCAACACCGCAGAACAGGCCCGCCGCTTGGTGCAGGCTGTGAAATACCCACTGCCTGCCGGCGTGCCTGGCCTATCAGGGCAACGCGGCAGCGCGTTCAGCACGCGGGCGGCCGGCTACGGCGCTTATGGCGGACCCGCGCACACCCAAGCCAGCAACGAGGGCGTGGCCCTGATCGTGATGATTGAAACCCCTGAAGGGGTAGCCAATGCCGCTGCCATTGCCGCGGTTGAGGGCGTTGACGCCGTCTTCATTGGCCCCAATGATTTGGCGCACAGCATGGGCCATGAAAACCGCTGGCAAGAGGCGCCGGTGCAAGCCGCTATCCGGCAAGCGGTGGAGGCCGTGGCGGCAGCCGGCAAGTGCCCCGGTGTGCTGGCCTTGAGCCCGGAAGACGAACAACGTTACGCCGCCTGGGGCGCACGTTTTTACTGCACCGTGACCACCGGCCTCATCACCCGCGCCTTCAAGGAAGCTGCGCAAGGCGGGCGTGCGGCGTTGAATTACTGAGTTGGGCGCTGGCCAGTACCCACGCAAGCCAGCCAGCGAAGTGGCGTGGTGTGGCGTGGTGTGGCGTGGCGTGCAGCAATTAGTCCAGGTGATCCAGCGTGTCTGGGTCAGGCCCATCGCCAATGGCAGCGCGGGTCAGAGCGGCTTGGGTTTCCAGCCAGCCGCAAAATGCCTTGATCTCAGGCCGCACGGCGCTGCGCGGCCCCACGATCAGCCAGTAGGCCAGGGGCGAGTCCAGCCGCAGTCCGGGCAATACTTCCACCAAGTCGCCGCTGGCCAGGCTGTCGGCTATCAGCGGCATACGCGCCAGCGCCACGCCCTGACCGGTCAGCGCCGCCTGCGCGATCTGGTGCGCAAAGTTGAAATACAGCCAGCGTTTGGGTTCAGTACTGGCGAAACCATGCGTATCGAGCCAGCGCCGCCAGGTGAGCCACGCCATGTTGGCCGTACGGTGTGCGTCGCTGGCTTCAAGCAGAGCAAAGTGTTGCAGGTCTTGACCGCCTTGCAGGCGCGTTTGGCTTTTGAGCAGCCAGGGGCTGGCCACCGGAGTGAGTTGTTCGCCAAACAGGCGAAGAGCGCCCATCGGCGCACTGCTGGGCTGGGTGTAGCGCAAGGCCAGGTCTATGTCGCTGGTGTCGAGGTCAAGCGGGACGTCCGAGGCGTCAATGCGGATGTCGATGCCAGGGTGCTGGCTTTGAAAATCTTCCAGCCGGGGAATTAGCCACATGGAAGCGAAAGAGGCCGTGGTGGTGATGGCCACGCTTTGGCGCCCGGCGCCGCGCCGTATAACTTGCACGGTGCTGTCCACGCGCGCCAGTGAAGGCTGCACGGCTTGCAACAGTTGTGCCCCGGCGCTGGTGAGCTCAACGGCACGGGTGTGACGCAAGAACAGGCTGACCCCGACGTCGTCCTCAAGCGCCTGGATTTGCCGGGAGACCGCGCTTTGGGTCAGCGCCAGGTCATCGGCGGCAGCGCGAAAGCTCAGGTGCCGGGCCACGGCCTCAAAGGCGCGCAAGTGGCCCAAGCCTATCGTACGGGTGCGCAGTCGCTGCTCAGAGGGCGTCACTAAGAAGTCCTTTCTTGGCAGTGCCGGGCTTAGCTTTGGCTTTGGTTGTTTTAGGTGGTTTCGCCGCCTGCACTTGGCGCGCCGTCAAGGCGGCTTGCAGGGCCAATCGGGCCCAGGGCGCCATCAGGGCGGGAGATTCCATGGCCTCGTCCGGTGCGCTGTAGTAGTTCAAGTGCACGGGTTTGCTTTTGGCATGGTAGATAAAACGCTCGCAACCGGCTGCCTCAAAGCGCCCCTGCGATTCGCTGTCGGCCTTGAGCCAGAGTTTTTCGCCGGCGCCCAGGTCCACCAGCAGCGCCAGTGTCAAGCCGTCGGTGCTGATGCCATAGCCGCCAAACATGCGCCGCGCCACACAGGGGCCAGCGGCGTGCAGCAGCTCGCAGCAATAACGGGCAAATTCAGGGGTAGGAGAGGACATGGCAGAACCATAGCATTGAAAACATACAGCGGGCTTGGCCGCGCCGCCGCTTGACGCTCAGGGCTTGGTCAGGTGCAGGGCGCGCAGGTCGACTTCGTAGTCTTTGAGCCGCTCCACTGCATGGCGTTTTTGTGCGGTGCTGGTGCTGTTGTGCAGCTGGGCCAGAACCTGGCAATATTCCTGTTTCATTTTGTCCATGTAGGCGACATAGAGCGGGTCGGGTGAGTTCAGGCTACGCTGCAGCAGGCCCTGCACCTCGGTCTTGCTTTGTGCCGGGCTCAGGCCGCCGGCTTGTATCAGGCGCAAGGTGCGCAACAGGTCTTCTTGGCGGCGGCGAGATTCGCGCAGGCTCAGGTCGGGGTTGAAAATCGAGGTTTCCAGGCCGGCACGCAGCACCCCCACTTGTGCGCTGTTCAGGCTGCCGTAAATCATCTCGGTACGGTCCACCCATCGCTTGACGCGCACTTCACGCCGCTCCGATGGCGTGCCGTCAAACCATTCGTCGCGCAATTTTTGACTGCCCTTCTCGAGTTGCCGGGCCAGTTCCTGCAACTGCTTGGCCTTGAAGCTGGGCGCCATAGCCGCAATGGGCGTCTCCAATTGGTCAACAAGCGTTTGCACGCGGGGTTGCAAGTCGGTGTAGACCTGGCACATTTGCTCGGCACTGATGGGCGCTGCGACCATCACTTGCAATTGGGCCAGCGTTTGTGCGTAGAGCGGCAGCTCTTCCTGGCGGTGTTTGGCCAACAAGGTGGCCAGTTGGGCGCGTACCTGCGTCGTCTGGGTGCTGTCAAAGTCCACGTAGCTGTCTAACCACCAGTAACTCAGGGTGGGCAGTTGGTTGTAGCCCAGCTTGACGGCGCTGCAACCGGGCAGCACAAAGAGCGCCAGGCACAGACTGAGCCAGCCGATAATGCTTCGCAGAGAAAGCCATGAACAACGAGAACGGGTAAAAAAAGGCATGAATCACACACTCAATAACAACGGAGCCACCGCCTTGGAGGTGGTCATCATGGCGGCGGGCAAGGGCACGCGCATGAAGAGCCAACTGCCCAAAGTGTTACACCTTTTGGCCGGGCGTGCTTTGTTGCGCCATGTGGTGGATACGGCGGCCCAGTTGGCGGCGCGTCAGGTGGTGGTGATCACTGGCCATGGGGCTGATCAGGTGGAGGCCAGCTTGGCCCTTGTGGCCAATAGTGCGGAAAAAGCCAGCGTTGCCCTGCCCATTCAATGTGTGCGCCAGGAGCCGCAACTCGGCACCGGCCACGCCGTGCAGCAGGCGCTGCCGCTGCTGGCCGACGACGCGCTGGTGCTGGTGCTTTCTGGCGATGTGCCGCTGACGCGGATGGACACTTTGCGCCAGCTCATTGCCGCCAGCCATGCCAGTGAAAACAGTGACAGCAACGGCACCCAAGACGCCAGCCGCCTGGCACTCCTGACCCTGGAGATGGCCGACCCCACCGGTTATGGCCGCATCGTGCGTGCGGGCGAGGCGGTGCAGGCCATTGTGGAGCACAAGGACGCTACGCCCGAGCAGCGTGCACAGCTGCGCGAGGTCTACAGCGGCATCATGGCGGTGCCGGCGCGCTGGCTCAAAATCTGGCTGGCGCGGCTTGACAACCGCAACGCCCAGGGCGAGTACTACCTGACCGATATTGTGAAATTTGCCGTGGCCGACGGGGTGCCCGTGGTGGCCCACAAAATCAGCGCGGCGGTGGAAGTGGCGGGGGTTAACAGCCCGGTGCAACTGGCAGAGCTGGAGCGCGCGTTTCAGCAGCGCACTGCGCTAGAGCTGATGGAGCAGGGCGTGCGATTGGCCGACCCCGCTCGGCTCGATGTGCGTGGGCAACTGGACTGCGCGCAGGACGTGTCGATTGACATCAATTGCGTGTTTGAAGGCCGCGTGCGCCTGGGCGAGGGCGTCAAGATTGGCGCCCACTGCGTGATTGCCAACTGCGTCATTGAGGCCGGCGCCGTGATTCACCCGTTTACCCACATCGACGGCGAAAAGCTGGGTGTGACGGTAGGCGAGGGCGCGCTGGTTGGCCCGTTTGCGCGGCTGCGCCCTGGCGCCCAACTGGGCGCAGAGGTGCACATTGGCAATTTTGTCGAGGTTAAAAACTCCACCCTGGCGCGCGGCGCCAAAGCCAACCACCTGGCGTACTTGGGCGACGCCACGGTGGGCGAGCGCGTCAACTACGGCGCCGGCAGCATCACCGCCAACTACGACGGCGCCAACAAGCACCGCACCGTGATTGAGGCCGACGTGCACGTGGGCAGCAACTGCGTGCTGATTGCCCCCATCACCCTGGGCGCCGGTGGCACCGTAGGCGGTGGCTCCACCGTCACCAAAGACACGCCGCCCGGCGCACTCACTGTGGCCCGGGGCAAGCAGATGACGGTAGCCAACTGGACGCGGCCGCAGAAAAAACCCAAGTAAACGCGGCGCTGACCTAAAGCGGCAACGGCACCCGGGCGCCAAACTTGCTGCGCTTCAGGCTGAAAAAAGACTTCACGTTGCGCACATTCGCATCGGCCGTGAACAGGCGCTGCGCCAACGCCAGGTAGTCAGGCATGTGGGCCACCTGCACCACCAGGCAAAAGTCTGGCCCGGGCGACACCCGGTAGCACTGCTGCACCGCCTCATCCACCAGCACGCGCTGCTCAAAGGCGTCCAGCGCCGCCTGGTCTTGCCGGTCCAGCGTAATTTCTACCAACGCACACAAACCATAGCCCGCTACCGCGGCCAGCCGGTCAACGCTGAGCACCGCAATTTGCCGCTCAATCAAGCCCGCCTCGCGCAAGCGCTTGACGCGGCGCAGACAGGTGGGCGGCGAGATGTTGAGCAGTTCGGCCAGCGCCTGGTTGTTCAGCGAGGCGTCTTGCTGCAGTTGATTGAGCAGCTGCAAGTCAACCGTATCTAGTGTTATTTGTTCCATTTTCAGACTTTAAATGAAATATTTACTCAAGATGTGCTTTGTGTGAAATTATTGGTTGAATTTCGTTAAATATTGACTGCATATTTCTTTCTCCCCCGCTTACCATCAACACTCTTATTTTTGGAGAGCTTTATGTGTGGCATCGTCGGCGCCGTCTCAAACCGCAACATCGTTCCCATCCTGGTGCAAGGCCTGGCCCGGCTGGAATACCGGGGTTATGACTCATGCGGCGTGGCGGT
>JBIKZP010000212.1:0-4864 GCA_044354655.1 Rhodoferax sp.
CGGGTTCCATGGTGGAGATGGCGCTGTGAGCACCTTGACCGAACGCCTGCGCGGCTGGCTGGGCGGCATGGGCCAACCCGCCAGCGATGCGCTGCCAGTTCGCCTGGGCATGTCGCGCGATACCGGTATGGCGTCAAGCCGCGCCATGGGCTACGACCAGGCACTGGTCTGGGTCACCGTGGCATTGCTGGCGTGGGGCTTGGTGATGGTGTATTCAGCTTCCGTTGCCATGCCGGATAACCCCCGCTTTGCGAAGTACACCCACACCTACTTTTTGTACCGCCATGCCATGTGGCTGGTGATTGGCTTTGTGGCGGCGGTGCTGGCTTACCAGGTGCCGGTGGTCATGTGGGAAAAATCGGCGCGCGGGCTGTTTATTGTGTCCATCATTTTGCTGGTGGCGGTGCTGATACCGCATATTGGCAAGGTGGTGTATGGCGCGCGGCGTTGGATTGCGCTGGGGCCCTTCAGTTTTCAGCCCTCCGAGCTGGCCAAGTTTGCCGTGTTGCTGTATGCCGCCGACTACATGGTGCGCAAGATGGAAGTGAAAGAGCGCTTTTTCCGCGCTGTCTTGCCCATGGGTGTGGCGGTGGCGCTGGTAGGCGTGCTGCTGCTGGCCGAGCCGGACATGGGCGCCTTCATGGTGATTGCCGTCATTGCCATGGGCATTTTGTTTCTGGGTGGCGTCAATGCCCGCATGTTCTTTTTGATCGCGGCGATTCTGGTGGTGGCTTTTGCATTGATCATTGCGTCCAGCGAATGGCGGCGCGAGCGCATTTTTGCCTACCTCGACCCGTGGAGTGAGCAAAACGCACTGGCCAAAGGCTACCAACTGACCCACTCGTTGATTGCGATTGGCCGGGGTGAGATTTTTGGCGTGGGCTTGGGCGGCAGCGTTGAAAAACTGCACTGGCTGCCTGAAGCCCACACCGACTTTTTACTGGCCGTGATTGGCGAAGAGTTTGGCCTGGTTGGCGTGGTCTGCGTGATCAGTCTATTTTTCTGGTTGACGCGCCGCCTCATGCACATTGGCCGCCAGTCCATCGCCATGGACCGGGTGTTTGCCGGTCTGGTGGCACAAGGCGTTGGTGTCTGGATGGGCTTTCAGGCCTTCATCAACATGGGCGTGAACCTGGGCGCCTTGCCCACCAAGGGCTTGACCCTGCCTCTGATGAGCTACGGCGGCTCAGCCATTCTGGTCAACCTGGTGGCGCTTGCGGTGGTGCTGCGCATAGACCACGAGAACCGACTCCTGATGCAGGGAGGCCGCGTATGAGCGCGCCCACCAAAACTGCCTTGGTCATGGCCGGCGGCACGGGCGGCCATATCTTTCCGGGCCTGGCCGTGGCGCAGGCTTTGCGTGCGCGCGGATGGACTGTGCACTGGCTCGGTGGTAAGGGCAGTACGGAGCGCCCCAGCATGGAAAGTCGGTTGGTACCTGCGCAAGGCTTTGCATTTGAGGCCATTGATTTTTCGGGGGTGCGCGGCAAAGGTGCTCTCTCGCTGGCCTGGCTGCCGCTGCGCTTGCTGCGTGCGTTCTGGCAAAGCCTGCAGGTGCTGCGCCGGGTGCGTCCTGACGTGGTGGTGGGGCTGGGCGGCTACATCACCTTTCCAGCCGGTCTGATGAGCGTGCTGCTGAATAAACCCCTGGTGTTGCACGAGCAAAACTCGGTGGCTGGCCTGGCCAACAAAGTGCTAGCCGGTGTGGCCGACCGCGTGTTCACAGCGTTCCCGGGGGCCCTCAAAAAAGCCAGCTGCGTGGGCAACCCCTTGCGCGTGGCCTTTCTGGAGCAGGCTGAACCGGCCCTGCGTTTTGCGGGCCGAAGCGGTCCGCTGCGGGTGCTGGTGGTGGGCGGTAGCTTGGGCGCCAAAGCGCTCAACGACATCGTGCCGCGTGCCTTGGCCCTGTTGCCCCCAGCGCAACGCCCGTTCGTCACCCACCAAAGTGGCGCACTGCAAATTGAGGCCTTGCGCGCCAACTACCAGGCCGCCGGCGTGCAAGCCGAGTTAACGCCATTTATTGACGACACCGCCCAAGCTTTTGCCGCTGCCGATCTGGTGATTTGCCGCGCCGGTGCCAGTACCGTGACCGAACTGGCCGCTGTGGGCGCCGCCGCACTGCTGGTGCCTTTCCCCTCTGCCGTGGACGACCACCAGACCCACAACGCCCGCTTCCTCACGGAACAGGACGCCGGTTGGCTGGTGCCACAAACTGAACTTAGCCCTGAACGACTCGCCCAGATGCTCCTCACCCTAGACCGCGCCCAGCTGCTGAGCTGTGCCCAAAAAGCCCGACAACTGGCACAAACCGATGCCACCCAGCAGTTGCTGGCGGCCTGCGAGGAGCTCGCCGTATGAAACACGCGGTCAAGCACATCCATTTCGTCGGCATCGGTGGCTCGGGTATGTCGGCCATTGCCGAGGTGCTTCACACCCTGGGCTACACCATTTCAGGCTCTGACTTGAGCGACGGCGCCGTGCTGCAGCGGCTCGCCGGCCTGGGCATCACCACCTACAAAGGCCACGACGCAGCCCATGTGGTCGGCGCCGATGCCGTGGTCACCTCCACCGCTGTCAAGGCCGACAACCCCGAGGTGCAGGCCGCACGCGCCCACCATATTCCTATCGTGCCGCGGGCCATGATGCTGGCCGAGCTGATGCGCCTGAAGCAAGGCATTGCGATTGCCGGCACGCACGGCAAAACCACCACCACCAGCCTGGTGGCCAGTGTGCTGGTGCAAGCCGGACTGGACCCCACCTTTGTGATTGGCGGACGCCTGAACAGTGCCGGTGCCAATGCCCGGTTGGGGCAGGGCGATTACATCGTGGTGGAGGCCGACGAGTCTGACGCCTCGTTCCTGAACCTGTTGCCGGTGATGGCCGTGGTCACCAACATCGACGCCGACCACATGGAAACCTATGGGCATGACTTCGGTCGGCTCAAGTCCGCATTTGTTGATTTTCTGCACCGCATGCCGTTTTACGGCACCGCTATTTTGTGCACCGACGACCCGGCCGTGCGCGACATCGTGCCGCAAGTGACTTGCCCCATCACCAGCTACGGCTTTGAAGAGGGCGCGCAGGTTCGCGCGGTCAATGTGCGCGCGGTGGACGGGCAAATGCATTTCACGGTACAGCGACGCAACGGCGTGGTGTTGCCAGACCTGGAGGTGGTGCTGAACTTGCCGGGTCGCCACAACGTGCTCAACGCCTTGTCGGCCATTGCGGTGGCGGTGGAGTTGAACATTGACGATGCCGCCGTGCAACAAGCCCTGGCCGAGTTCCAGGGCGTAGGCCGGCGCTTTCAGCGTTACGGTGAAGTCAGTTTGAAAAAGGGCAGCTTCACGCTGGTGGACGACTACGGCCACCACCCGGTGGAGATGGCCGCCACGCTGGCCGCTGCACGCGGTGCCTTTCCAGGGCGGCGCTTGGTGTTGGCGTTTCAGCCGCACCGTTACAGCCGCACCCGCGATTGTTTTGAAGACTTCGTCAAGGTCATTGGCGCGGCTGACGCGGTGCTGTTGGCCGAGGTGTATGCCGCCGGCGAGGCGCCCATTGTGGCCGCCGATGGCCGCGCCCTGGCGCGCGCGCTGCGCGTAGCGGGCAAGGTAGAGCCGGTCTTTGTGGACGATATTGCCGCCATGCCCCAAGCCATTGTGGACAACGTGCGCGACGGTGATGTCGTGTTGTGCATGGGGGCGGGCTCCATTGGAACCGTGCCCGCCAAGATCATTGACGTGCTGGCGGCCACCCTGCCCGCCACCCAGGCAGGCAAAGGCGCATGAACTCCATGACCTCCACCACACACAATTTTGGCAAAGTGGCGGTGCTCATGGGCGGCTGGTCCGCCGAGCGCGACATCTCGCTCATGTCCGGTCAGGGTGTGCTGGCCGCCTTGCGCTCGCTAGGTGTGGATGCGCAGGCTTTTGACCCGGCAGAGCGATCGCTGAGCGATCTCAAGACCGAAGGTTTTGCGCGCTGCTTCATCGCGCTGCATGGTCGCTTTGGCGAAGACGGCACGGTACAAGGCGCGCTGGAGTTGCTGGGTATTCCCTACACCGGCTCAGGCGTGATGGCCTCCAGCATGGCCATAGATAAAGTCATGACCAAACGCGTCTGGTTGGCCGATGGCCTGCCCACACCGCGTTACGTGCTGTTGCGCCGCGGTGCCTACAGCGCAGCCGACGTGGCCGCAGTGCCCGCCACGCTGGGCCTGCCGCTTATCGTCAAGCCGGCGCGTGAGGGCTCGTCCATCGGGCTGGTCAAGGTCATGCAGACCGACCAAATGGCCGCTGCCGTGGCGCAGGCCGCGCAACTCGATGCTGACATTTTGTGCGAGCAGTTCATCAGTGGCGACGAAGTCACCTGCCCAGTGCTGGGCTCGGGCGCGCAGGCCCGCGCGCTGCCAGTGATTCGCATTGTGGCGCCCGGCGGCAACTACGACTACCAGAACAAGTACTTCACCGACACCACAAAGTACCTGGTGCCCTGTGGTTTGCCCGAGGGCGAAGAGGCCCACATTCAGGCCCTGGTGCTGCAGGCGTTCCGCGTGCTGGGTTGCCGCGGTTGGGCACGGGCCGATGTGATGATTGACGCACGTACCCGCAAGCCCTACCTGCTGGAGATCAACACCTCGCCCGGTATGACCAGCCATTCGCTGGTGCCCATGTCGGCAGGCGCTGCTGGCATCAGCTACCCCGAGTTGTGCCTGCAAGTGCTGAGCCACGCCGCGCTGGACTATGTGGCTTCAAGCAGCGAGAAGGCTGCCCCATGAAGCAGCCCGTGCCTGTGCTTGCTGAAATCAAGCTCATGAACACGCTGGCCACGGCCTTGTTCGTGACGTTTTCAGTCTTGCTCACGGTCG
>JBIKZP010000213.1:0-4860 GCA_044354655.1 Rhodoferax sp.
TGTAGCTGTAGTAGCCGGCCGCATAGCCCCCGGCAAAAATGTGGCTGAAGGTATGTGCGGTACGGCTCCAGGCAGGCGCTTGCAGCACGGCCACTTCAGCGCGCACCTGGTTCAACACTGGCATCAAGTCTAACGCCGGGTCATGGCTGGTGTGCAGCAGCATGTCAAACAATGAAAACTCGATCTGCCGCACCGTCTGCATGCCACTTTGGAAGTTTTTGGCGGCCAGCATCTTGTCATACAAAGCGCGTGGCAGCGGTTCACCCGTGTCCACATGCGCCGTCATATGGCGCAGCACGTTCCACTCCCAGCAGAAGTTCTCCATGAACTGGCTGGGCAACTCCACCGCGTCCCATTCCACACCGCTTATACCGGCCACGTCGCGCTCATTGACCTGGGTCAGCAGGTGGTGCAGGCCGTGCCCAAATTCGTGAAAGAGGGTGGTCACGTCGTCATGGGTGAGCAAGGCGGGTTTGCCGTCCACGCTGTCCGCAAAGTTGCACACCAGGTGCGCAATCGGGGTTTGTAATTTGCCGGTGTCGGGGCGCAACCAGCGGGTGCGCACGTCGTCCATCCAGGCGCCACCGCGCTTGCCTTGGCGGGCGGCGGGGTCCAGGTAAAACTGGCCGACCAGTTGGCCTTCGCGTTCAATGCGGTAGAACTTGACGTTGGGGTGCCAGACGGGTGCCTCGTCCTGGCGCAACTGCACGTCAAAAAGAGTTTCCACAATCTTGAACAGGCCGGCCAGTACCTTGGGAGCCGTGAAATATTGTTTGACTTCCTGCTCGCTGAAAGCGTAGCGCGCTTCCTTGAGCTTTTCGCCAACGTAGGCCCAGTCCCAGGGCTGGGGATCGTTCAAGTGCAGGTCTTGGCGGGCAAATGCGCGCAGGTCAACCAGGTCTTTTTCGGCAAAAGGCCGGGCTTTCACCGCCAGGTCGCGTAAAAAGGTAATGACCTGCTCGGGTGAATCCGCCATTTTGGGTGCAATAGAAAGCTCGCCGAAGTTGTGGAAGCCCAGCAAGCGGGATTCTTCCAGCCGCAAGGCCAGCATTTCGCTGATCAGGGCCGAGTTGTCAAACTTCAGGTGCTCGGGGGCCGCTTGGTCCGAGGCGCGGGTCACGTAGGCGCGGTACAGTTTTTCGCGCAGTGCACTGCTTTGGGCAAACTGCATCACGGGCAGGTAGCACGGCATTTTGAGGGTGAGCTTGTAGCCGGTCTTGCCTTCGGCCAGGGCGGCAGCCAAGGCCGTTTGGCGCACGTCGTCCGGTACGCCATCGAGCTCGGGCAACTCAGCGTAGTAGGCAAAAGCATCGGTGGCGTCCAGCGCGTTCTCGCTGAATTTTTGGCCCAGTTCTGCCTGGCGCTCTTGAATGGCGGCAAAGCGTTCACGGTCTGCACCTTGCAGTTCGGCGCCCCCCAATACGAAGTTGCGAATGGCATTGCTGTGCGCCTGGAGCTGCTCCAGGTTCAGTGTGCTGCGGTCAATGGCCTTGTATTTGGCGTAGAGGCGCTCGTCGGCGCCCAGGCGGGTGAAGAATTCGGTGATGCTGGGCAGCGCTTCGTTGTAGGCCGCCCGCAACTCAGGCGTATCGGCCACACTGTTGAGGTGGCTCACGGCACCCCAGGCGCGGCCCAGTTTTTCGGTGGCCACATCGAGCACGGCGGCAATGGCGCGCCACTGCGCTGGGAAAGTATCGGCCGTGACAGTTTCCAGCGCCTCGCTGGATTGTTGCAAAAGCGCAGCCACCGCGGGGGCGACGTGCTCGGGCTGGATCTGGTCAAACAGAGGGGTGTCGTGAAACTGGAGAAGGGGGTTCATGCGGTTTACCTGGTCAACTGAGTCAATAAGGGGCCAGACTAGCTAATGCCAGTTCTGGCTTTCTTCAGCCTAGTTGAAGGCTGCTGCACTAATTTCAAGCGCCCTGTAGAGGACCTGGGTATGAACCTAAAAGCCGCTGGAATTCAGCCGCCAGCGGCCAAACGTTCAGCCGCTTCGACGGTGTTGACCAACAGCATGGTGATGGTCATGGGCCCTACGCCGCCGGGGACGGGTGTGATGTAGCTGGCCACCTGTTTGACGCCTTCAAAGTCCACGTCGCCACACAGTTTGCCTTGGGCATTGCGGTTCATGCCCACATCAATCACCACTGCGCCGGGTTTGACCATGTCGGCAGTCAAGACGTTGACCTTTCCAACGGCAGCCACAATCACGTCGGCCTGCAGGGTCATGGCTTTGAGGTCTTTGGTGCCACTGTGGCAAATGGTGACCGTGGCATTTTTTTGCAGCAGCATCAGCGCCATGGGTTTGCCCACGATGTTGCTGCGACCAATGACCACGGCGTGTTTGCCTTTGAGGTCAAAGCCAATGCTCTCCAGCATCTTCATGCAGCCATAAGGGGTGCAGGGCCAGAAGCCAGGGCGACCCACCATGAGGGCGCCGGCGCTGTTGACGTGAAAGCCGTCAACGTCTTTGCTCGGCGCTATGGCTTCAATCACTTTTTGCGCGTCAATGTGCGCCGGCAAAGGCAGTTGCACCAAGATGCCGTGAATGCTGGCGTCGGCGTTCAGGGCGTCTATGCGCGCCAGCAAGTCATGTTCGCTCATGCTGGCGGGGTATTGCTCTAGCACCGAGTGCAGGCCCGCGTCTGCGCAGGCCTTGACCTTGTTGCGCACGTAGACTTGAGAGGCCTGGTTGTCTCCCACCAATACCACCGCCAGCCCTGGGGTGATGCCTTGTTGTTTCAGAAGGCTGGTGCGATGGGCAATATCGGCACGAATTTCACGCGACAGGGCGACACCGTCAATCAGTTGGGCAGGAGAAGAATTGGTCATAGGAAACAGAAATTTTTCAGGATTTGGCAGCGGTCTGGCCCAGTGCAATTTTCAGCAGGTCAGCTACCGTGTTGGCATTGAGTTTTTCCATGATGTTGGCGCGGTGGGCCTCCACCGTTTTGATGCTGATGCCCAGGTCATCGGCAATTTGCTTGTTCAGGCGGCCGGCCACAATGCGTTCCAGCACTTGCGACTCGCGTAGCGTGAGGCGCGCCATCAGTGCACCGCGGCTGGCGGCTATCTGGTGTTCGGCAAAAGAACCCTTGGCTTGCTCCAGCATGCGCTCCACCAGCGGCACCAACTGCTCTTCGTTAAAGGGTTTCTGGATGAAATCCATAGCCCCTTTTTTCATGGTGTCCACGGCCATGGGTACGTCGCCATGGCCGGTGATGAAGACAATAGGCAATGGGGAGCGACTCTCCATCAAGCGGTTTTGAAGCTCCAGCCCGGTCATGCCGCCCATGCGGATGTCGACAATCAGACAGGCCACCTCACGCGCGTCATAGCGGCTCAGGAAAGATTCAGCAGACTCGAAGCATCGCACGCGGTAGTCTTTGCCCTCCAGCAGCCATTGGAGAGAATCACGGACAGCTTCGTCATCGTCGACAACATAAACCGTGCCTTTTTTTGGGATCAAACTCATGAGTTACTCTGCGGTTTTTTCGCTGATTAGCGGGGCGGGTTGGGAAAGGGTGGCATCGGGGCAAGGCAGCCAGAAGGAGAAGGTGCACCCCGTCACAAGTTCGGCATTGTAGAGGTTCTCGGCCTTCATACGGCCTAGGTGAGATTCGACGATGGAGCGGCACAAACTCAGCCCAATCCCCATGCCATCGGCTTTTGTGGAATAAAAAGCCTCATACAGCCGGGTCATCACTTCGGGCGCCAACCCGGGGCCGCTGTCTATGACGGTGAACTCCACCACCGCCTTGTCTTCTACTTGGGCCTGAGACACCTGCAGGCGAACGCTGCGCTGGGCGGTGGGGCGGTGGGCCAGGTCAATCGATTCAGCGGCGTTTTTCAACAAGTTCACCAGCACCTGTTCGATCAGAATGGGGTCTACCATCAGCGCAGGCAAGTGCGGAGAAATCTGGCGTATGAGACGCACATTGCGCCGGCGCAATTCAATCTCGGCCAGCTCTACCGCCTCGTCCACCATGCCCATCACGGGGGACAGGGTGCGGTTGGGTTCGCTGCGTTTCACAAAGGAGCGAATGCGCTGAATGATCTGCCCGGCCCGGTGCGCTTGCTTGGAAGTTTTCTCCAGGGCGCCTAACAGTTCAGCTTCGGTGATGTGCTGCGCCTTGATGCGCGAGATCATGCCGAGGCAGTAATTGTTGATAGCGGTTAGCGGCTGGTTGAGCTCGTGCGCCACGCTGGAGGCCATTTCGCCCATGGTGATCAGGCGGCTGGCATTTTGGGCGCGTTCAGTTTGCGCGGCCGACTGCTCCTCGGCCAAGCGCCGCGAGGTGATGTCGGTGGCAATCACCATTTGCGCCAGTCGGCCGTCCACCCAGCTCAGGTAGCGGGTTCTGACTTCAAGCCATTTGCCCAAAGAGTCCAGGTAAATCTCGGCGCTTTCTGCATCCGATTCGGGTAAGTTGTTGGTGGGTAAGCCGGCAAAGGCGTCCACGTTGTCTTGGCTCTCGTCGCTGGGTCGTGTTATGGGCATGCCCGCCTGCGCCACCAGACGCAGGTGCCCACCCGCCTGGGTGTCAAACCACTGGCGGTACAGCTTGTTGGCAAACAGCAGCTCGTCACTGCCCAAAGGCGCCACTGAGATGGAGGCGTCCAATGCTTCAAGCACGGTGGTGAAACGCTCGTGCGAGGCCGACAACTGCTCGCGCACCCGGTTGGGTTCGGTGATGTCGGTCATGGAGGTCATCCAGCCGGTTTGGGTACCGCGCGCATCAATCAGTGGCGAGACATACAAACGCGCGTCCATGATGGTGCCGTTCTGACGCTTCACCCGTACCTGAATGCCGCCGGGCATCGTTTTACCCGCTAACTCTTCCTCCAGCCGGGCGGTCA